>JAIXQT010000143.1 GCA_027485595.1 Pseudomonadota bacterium
ACAACCGAGCACTTTAATGAAGCGGGTCAGCTTTGTGACCTCGCTCAAGGCGGTCTTCACGTTCGGTGACTCAAGGTTTCCAAGGAAGTCTACATAGAACATCTCTTCCCACGTGTTACCCGGAATAGGGCGGCTCTCGAGTTTTGTGAGGTTGATTCCGTGCTGCTTGAAGGCGAGAAGTGTATCCACAAGGGAACCCGGTCGGTTGAGGGTGCTCATAGCGAGCGATACCTTGCTGGTGACGCGAGGATCCACTTTGACCGCGTTTTTCGAGACGATCACGTAGCGAGTAATGTTCTCCTCATGGTCCGCGATGTTTCGCTTAAGCACCTTGAGTCCGAACATCTGGGCGGCTTCTTCACTCGCTATCGCCGCTCGGCCCTCGTCGCCACTCTCCTTGAGTTCCTTGAGCGCCGTGGCTGAATCGGTCGCGTATTGAACAACGCACGATGGGATGGTTGCTAGAAAGTTCGCGCACTCCGCTACCGCGAGTTGACTGCAGTGTACGGTATGGAGATGACTCACTGGAGCATCCGCGAGGCCGATGAGGCAATGCTTTATCCTGAACTTCTCCTCGCCAACGATAGAGACTCGGGAGTTGAGCAGAAGATCGTAGACATCGTTAATGCCACCGGATGTCGTATTCTCAAGGGGAAGGATGCCGACATCGCAGGTGCCTCTCTCTACCGCCTCTACCGCCTCCTTAAACGAGGAGAATCCAACGAATTCTGGCTCTCCGACCGTGTGAGTGGCGAGCGTCGCGGAGCCTCGGCTTGATGACAGGAGAGATCGACCCATGAGGTGGGAGTAAGAGCCGTCTATCCCCTGAAACGCCACTTTAAGAGAGCGTTTTCGATCTGGAGCTCCGTTCAGCTTCGATTGAAGGATGTCCTGTTGAAGTCGGACAGAATCGGCGATGATCTCGTGAAAAAGCTTCATGATGAGCTGGGGGTCAAGACCGAGGCTTCGTCCCTCCGCGATCCGATCTCGCATGAGCGATTGCTCCCGAGCTTCATCTCGGATCGGGGTATTCGCCGCCGCCTTAGATTGAATAACCCGCTCAGTAACCTCACGTCGTCGAGCGAGGAGCGCTAAGAGCTCCTTATCCAGTGTATCGATCTCCTGTCGCGCGTCGGCGAGATCTGCGTTTGAAGTGGTCATGCGTACATCCCTTCCGTGTTCCCTATGAAACGAACGTTAAAAATTTATCGTAGTGAGGAGAACGCCCGTAGGCCGCGTCCAAGTAGGCCTGTTTGAGCTCTGATGTGATTGGTCCCGGCGCACTGTGGCGCAGGGGTTTGTCCTCTAGTGAGCCGATCGGTGTCATTTCGGCGGCGGTGCCCGTGAAGAACGCCTCATCAGCGTCTTGGGCCTCCGCTACAGAGAGCTGCTTTTCTGTGACCGTAAATCCTTTATCTCGCGCTATTTCAATCACTGAGGCTCGGGTTATGCCGGGCAATATTGTGCCGCTTGGCGGGGTGAACAGTTGGCGGTCCTTGATAATGAAGAAGTTTGCGCCGGGTCCCTCGGCTATGTTTCCCTCATAATCGAGAAAGAGCGCCTCGTGGTACTGAGTTCCCTGAACCTCTTGCACTGCAAGGATACTGTTGACGTAGTGGCCCCCAATTTTGGCATCCGCGACCGTGGAGCGAGGATGTATACGGATGTACTTACTGATCTTGATGTTCGCGGAAGAAATCGGGAGGTAGGCCCCCCATGGCCAGCACGCGATAGTCACATCCACCGGAGCCGCTGATGGGTTGAGCCCCATAACTCCGTACCCAAACGAGGCGTGTGGTCGGATGTAGCACGCTTCTACCTTATTTCGTTTGAGAAGTTCGAGGGTAATAGAGGAGAGTTCCTCAGAAGAGTAGGGGAGCTTCATCTGGATCGCTTGAGCGGAGTATTCAAACCGATCCATGTGCTCTTTCAGGCGAAAGATCGCAGTGCCCCTATCCGTCTTGTAGGCCCGTAAGCCCTCGAAGATAGACGAGCCGTAGTGAAGTCCGTGCGAAAGGACGTGCACTCGGGCTTCGTTCCACGGGATAAACGCTCCGTTCATCCAAATCCACTGCGTTGGTTCCATCGAGAAGATCCTCGCGTTACATACGGCTCAACATCCTTTCGGAGGGCGAGCGACCAAAAAGGACGAGCAAAAAAAAAGGCCCTGCGGTTAAGCAGAGCCTTCTCCAGCCACTACGGCCGAGTACTCTGCCCTTAGGGCCGATAGGTAAACACAAAATAAAACGTGTTACGGAGTACTTTCATACGGGAATAGTACGCTCGCAAGGGGGGAGAAATCAAGGGAAAGTTGGCCAAATCCCCCCTTCACGCCGCTGGCGCTACGGAGCCGCTCCCCTTGGAAAACTATTGTGCTTTACGGACCTTGACGAGATCCGACCTCTGTAAACACGTAACCCGTCGGGTGTTGACGGTTCCCGCTGAACGTCCTCGTTGAATCGGAATGTTCGGGAACAGGGATAGACATGGTGGAACTCTGCGATAAGAGAGAGGTCCGATGATAATGATCATGCCTTCATCCGGCGGAACAAGAGATGAAGGGCAGGCGAACGTCGTGCTCATCTGAAAGTGCTCACGCCATATCCCCGGTTTCTTGGCCCGTTTCGTCGAAACCCTCAAAATGCTCAAGACGGAACCATTGTTCACCACCCTGCTAATAACGGAGATGATGCGCCAGGCGCAAACGATCCGGGTTGCGTTTTTGGTGGAGACTCTTTAGGGAAGCGCAGCAAAACCTGCTAGCAGTTTAATTGTGGACGCCGACACGTAAACGTGCTCGTAAACGTACCCGAAAACGTTGGTATTTTTATTCCGGGTACGTTCACGTCTACGAGCACGTTTACGTGGGGTTTTCCCTCGCTTCCTTAGGAGGGGTCATGAAAATAGGGCTGGGACTTGAGCAGTATCTCGACGATTGGATCGCGATTCGAGGTGGGGACCGCTACGGCGCCAACTTTACGTGGGACTACGATCGCTCCGATCTGAGCGACCCCACCGGAAGCGCGAACTACAGCGCGTGGACCGCGGGAGCTGGAGTGAAGTACGATCCTGATCAGGATTCATTCGTAAGGTCTATCCTTCTCGACTATGCGGCGGAGTATCGAGATGTTGGGACCAATGACTGGCAGCATGTTGTCTCTCTCTCTCGGCGCCATTCGATCTCTATGCGTAGTGGATGGGGCCCGCGTAGAGATCGTAAGATCCGTCGTGGGCTCCTCACCATCTCTTGCGCTCTCAGATGACTTCATAATCAGGAGGCGCGTAGCGCTCTAGGGAGCGCTTCTCGGTTAGTTCAACGTCCCCCTGAAACGTTTTGTCCAGTCGCTGCTCAATACCTCCTATCCAGCCCTGAGCTGTGTGACCGTCGATCGCGCCCGCCCTTGCCAACTGGGCGATGCCGTTCGCCAGTGTCTGGTCAGATAATCCAAACTTCCTAAGGAAAAAGTCGACGTTTGTCCGCACATCATCAAGGTTTTGCGCGGTGCTCAAGATGGCGTTAGTAAAGTAGCCCACGAAGTCATTTCTGATCTTGGTGTTACCCGGGGCGAGGAGTGCGAGGATCGGATCCATCCATCCAATTGCGTAGTGTGAGAGGGGGTTCGAGAGGTCTACCTCGTAGGGGCGACGCCCCCCGAATTCTGCTCGAGGGCCGCCATCTTTCCCCATGTTATAAAGCGACCCGTTGGGCAATGGGAGTTGATAATCAGAGGTCAATATGCCGCCTTGCACGAGCATGTCCCGGACAGAGTCTCGTGCCTTTTGGTCCTTGTGCTTTCCGGTGGTAACACATCCGAACAGCCCCCCGACGAGTCCGCCCACCCCGATACCGATAGCGGTTCCGATGCCTGGCGCGAAGAGGGTGCCGATTGATGCACCTACCGCCATGCCCGAACTCGCGGCAGCGGCAGGAGAGGACCTCCCCCAATTCATGGCGAGATCGAGTATCCCGAGGACTCCGCCGGTGACGTTCGCCGCAGTTCCGAGCCGTGCCGCTGCGGTTGGAAATGTGCCCACGGGGAGTGTGGTGCCCGCTCGTGCCGCGATCCCGCTGGGGGTTTTCAGTGCTTGCAGTCCAGAGAGGAGGGCGGTTGGAAGCGCTGAGCCCAAGAGGTGAGAGGCTTTTTCCCCTCTCGTCATGGGCGAATCTAGTTGTCCGTAGGTGCTCTGTTGCTGGGCTAGCAGAGTTGTGATGTTCATGCAGTTAGTCTCCTCGTGGATAGTTGAGTGACCCCCTTGGAGGCTTCCAAAAGTGGTCAGGCACGGTAGTAATCGACTGTGGCTGGCAATAGTTGCGCGTCCTCCCCTCGGTACCACCGGGGTAAGGGTCGGCACGGGGAAGCGATGCAGGGGACCGCGCCTTGGCGGTTGAGGCATAATCCGAGCTATTTCGGACATCGCAGGACCTTGGTGCGCCTAATCCTCCCCATGAAAGAGTTTTGACGTCCGATGCGCTTAGTGAAAGAATGCCAGGGAAGCGACACAGACACGTAAGGAGCACCATGTCGGATCCAAAAGACAACGAGCAGCACGAACGAACCGCCTCCGAGGAGCCCTCTTTGGAGCCAACTCGCTTAGCGGCCGATCCAAGCGATGAACCGAGCCCACCCCGTGCAGTACCCGTTGATGGTGACGAGGACGATGAAACCTGGACGAATCAACCCGCGAAGGGGGCTGGCGCAGAGGCTGTTGATGATGACCTTCTCGACGAGGAGGAGGAGCATGATGCTCAACCAGTAACTCGAAAAGTTATTCAGAATGGGAGGGATGTGCTGTGCGAAGAGCTTCCGAGTCGAGCGGCTCGGGCGAAATTGCGGTTAAAGCCCCATCTGACCTGCATGCTCGGGCTTGAGTTAAGCAGCTCTGGAGAGCGGTTTGTCTTTGATTGGAAAGGAGATGAGCCTAAGGTAGCTCCAGCCAACGGTGCTCTAACGGTAAACGCGGAGAATCCCGGTGAGGCAACCCTGGTAGACTCGATCATATCCATCACCGAGCAAAACCTCATGGCGGTTCGTTCCGGTGATCTTAACCCGCAGGTAGCCATGCTCGCGGATAAGATCAAAGTGAAGGGAAAGATCGGTCCAGCGGTGTACCTCTTTAACCTCATAGCCCCGCGATTTCAGCAGTAAGCGGGAACGCTCCGGTTAGTGAGTTCAAGGGAAAATTAGTTCGGCGAAGCAGGGGATAACTCCCTCGAGGCCCTTCCGTTTTTGCATCTATCCGTAGTATGGATGGAGCGGGGGAACAACTGTGTTCCGAACCCTAGCAGTGAGTACCCGTCTAGCCGAAGAGTCCCACATGTCGTCTAACATTCTCCCTACATCGGAGGTCGTTGAATTAGAGGTCTCCTCTACTACATCTGGTGGTGCTCGTGGGGTGGTTGAATCGGTGTTCGGACGTGACTATCTTCGGGCTCTCAAAACGCTGCAGCACCAGATGTTGGTTGAAGGTAAGCAGGTGTTCGATCTCTCGATGGTGAACCCCGACCTCGCCCCCCCCAGAGCCGTTTTGGATCGGCTCCTTGAGTCAGTTACGAAACCACTTAATCATCGTTACGCTGTATCTCGTGGGGTTAGAAGATTGCGGGAGGCTTTCGCGGCGAAGTACTCCTCACGGTTTGGTATTACGCTTAATCCTGAGACCGAGATCTGTGTATGTCTTGGAAGCAAGGACGCAACCTACCACGCCATTAAGAGCCTCATTACCGTGGGGGACGCGGTTGTTGTCAGCTCCCCCTCATATCCAGCGCACGTTTCCTCGGTCACACTAGCTGGAGGTGTTGTTGTTCCATGGGCTTGTGGCGTTGAGCCACATGAAGCCGCGGCCTCCCTCGATCGTCTTCTCGCCGCATCTCGGGCCCGAGTGGTGTTACTCAACTTTCCATCCAATCCGGCGGGTGTGGTCGTATCGGAGGAGTGGTGGATGGCGATCGCTGATGTGTGTTGGCGGTACGGAGCGGCGATCATTAATGATTTCGTGTATGGGGAGATGTGTTTTTCGGGCCAGCCAGCCGTAAGCGCGCTCAAGGTTCGAGAACGTGGGGTTCGATGTGTGGAGGTCTATTCCCTTTCCAAGGCATACAACGTCCCAGGATGGCGGGTCGGAGCGCTCGTCGGAGATACACAGACCGTTCAAGCGGTAGCGCGATGGAAGTCGCATTCTGATTACGGACTGTTCTTGCCCCTGCAGTACGCGGCATCTGTCGCGCTGACCGCTCCCCAAGAGCTCGTACGCCCCACTGTGATGGCGTATGACCGCCGTATCCGTGTGCTTGCGACAGGGCTGCGAACCTTGGGCTGGGAGGTTCAGGATCCGCAAGCTGGCGCGTGCTTGTGGGCTCGGTATCCGGCGAGCATTGTGCCGGTCGAAGACGGAGTGACGAGCGCGTCGGTGCGAGTGGCGAGCGAGCTCTTGGCTAGAACCGGTGTGTTGGTTACGCCTGGAGTGGTATTCGGAGAAGCGTGGGACGGATTCGTTCGGTTCTCCGCCGTTGTCACTGAGGAGAGGATGCGAGAGGTGGTTGCGGCTCTCAGTCAATTCCGTGACGCGTAACACGGGCCCTGCATAACGTGGAAAGACGGTAGTAGAATTAAAAGAACATTAAGGTTAAAGGCGAGACGGTGTACAAAAGCTCTCTTCATGTATCCCTCATTATCAGTGTGCTTGTTGGGTTTTCGTCGATAGCTCGCTCTGAGGCCCCATGTATCAAGTCCGTTGAGCTTGTCAAAAAAGGTGTTCAGATCGGAGATGGATCGGACGCGGAGATAGCGCTCTATAACGAGGCGATTCAACTATGCCCCCATATGGTTGAGGCCTACTTCAACATGGGACTCGCCCTCCAACGCAAAGGCGATGTAGCTGGTGCGGAAGCCAAGTTACGAGAAGCGATTAAGATTAAGGATGATGAGACCTTCCGAGTAGGATTGGCTGGAGTTCTGCTGCAAAAAGGAGAGGTTTCCGCGTCCAAGGAGCAGTACGATAGGGTTCTCGAGCAGAACCCAAAAAACGTGCCGGCGTTACAAGGTCTCGCTGTGATACTTGAGAAGCAGCAAAAAGTCCCAGAGGCTATCTCAACCCTTCAAAAAGCAGCCACCGTTGATCCTTCCAATCATCTGACGTACTTCAATCTTGGCGTTCTTCAAGAGAAAATTCACCTGTATGATGCGGCGACCGCTTCATATCGCAAAGCGGTGGAGATCGATCCTAAGCATTTTGAGTCTCGATATCTGCTCGGGATGATGCAGGTTCGTCTTGGCACCCTTGAAGACGCTCGCCGCTCTTTGCAGGCGGCTGTTGAGCTGAAGCCCGACGATGTTCGTGGACACCTGGCGCTTGGCGAGGTGTATGAAAAGCTCGGAGAGCGCCATTTGGCGGAGTCATCTCTTCGTCGAGTCGCTCAGATGTCCCCCAACAATTTTATCGCACAGGTGAACTTAGGCCTGCTTCTGATTGAGAACAAGCAGTATCAGGAGGCGATATCCACTCTTAACAAGGCATCGGCGTTAGAGCCCAAAAACTCGCGTGTGTGGAGTGCCCTAGGGAGAGCTCAACTTGAACTGGGAGAGGCCGGAGCTGCGGAATCGAATCTGCGTCACGCGCTCGCCCTTGATCCAAGTAACGCATACGCCCACAACAATCTTGGAGTGCTTCTTCAACGACTCGGAAAGCGTGAGGAGGCGCGGCAGGAGTTTAAGACGGCACTCGGATTGAATCCTGACCTTGAGGTTGCTCGTAAGAATCTTGATGTTGTCGGGGAGTAATCAAGGTTCGACACCGCGTTCGCGGGCCATGTTCGGGCTCTTACAACCCAAGTATATTCGATTCAAGATTGTGGGGCTTTCAGGTTGCAAGCTCGCGATATCGCGAACCGATTGCGATTAACAAAGCGATACACCTTCCATGTCAGCCATCGAAGGACTGGGAGATTCAGTATGAGAGCGAGAGCGCGGGTCCATCGGAGGCGTCTCATGATCTCGATGTAGACATCCGCGCCACTGATGAGGACTCCATCCGCGAGGATGAGACGGATATCGTGCGAGTATAATTCGATGGGTGCCTGTAGGGTCTCCGCTACCCATGAACTCTTTAAAGGAGCGCTCGCTATCCCAATGTGTTCAAGATGCCGAGCGAGCTTAGAAATCCACCATGAGCAGAATCCACATTCACCATCGTAGAGGAGATAGCCTCGAGCGTCCTTACGAGGAAACGCCGAGGTGGTGTACCGCGGATGAAATCGGCGATACGCGAATACCTCGACAGGCGAGCCTTGAGCGACGAAGCTTGAGTGGGGAGGTCTAGCAAGAGCCACCTTGAAGGCATCGGGATAGAGCGTAGCGATATCTCCGCTGACAATAGAGGTCGTGGTTTTCCAATACCTCCACGGAGCATGCTCGACGCGATACTCCGAAGTCGTACCATCATCTTGCCTGGTATAGCCCCAATAGTGTTCGAGGATGAAATGTTCGATGGAGCCTTCCTGGAGAGCGCGTTGGGTTCCTTCGGTCGTCGCCCGAACAGAGATAGTTTGGTTGCCTACACGCATATCGTACGAGAGCGAGCCGCCGACCTCATCATCGAAATGCACGAAGGAATGATCCATTGGCCGCGCTTCGTAAGGCTCATTGTAAAGCACTCGTGCAGTCGCCGCTATCAAAGCTGAGGGAACAACCTCTTTTACGAATACCACCCCTCGCCGTGTCTCCTCTCCAACGTGTCGCCGGATGTAAAAGCGGAGGTTGATCTCTTCGAATGAGGTAACCGGCACGGTGGGCAGTATTCCAAAGAGTTTGTTGCGTTCAAAGCTGAAGGCGATGACGCTCACAAGCGCCTTGTTCTCGAAGAGGTCGAGTTCAGTGCCGAGAGGAAGGAAGGGGCGGAGGACCGATGGCTCGACCTCGTAGTTTATGAAGATGAGGTTGCGCCAGTAGGCGGAGAGGAAGGGGAAGGTCATCCCACAAGTATAGGGGGGAGGGGCCTGGGAGACAAAAGGGGACTATCCGGACTCGCACGCAAACGTACGAGAATGAGGCTAGCAGGGTGGTGAAAAATGATTTCCTGCTGCGCATTTCGATAGTTGGACTGCAACGTCGTTGGAGACGCCGAAAAAATCCTCAACGTATCTGGGTGGATACGCCTCCGGTTTTTTCGTCGTCTCCGCCTCGTTTCGTCGAAACCCTCAAAATGCTCGCGACCGAACCATTTTTCCCCACCCTGCTAGATTACACCGTTCCACAAAAAAAGAGCGTAAGGTGAAAAAATAAAAATAGGGTATTTTGTCTCATGATTCCAGCTTGTTGGGGAGTTTAAATTTCTTGTACTTGGAACTTCGTTTGTCACAATTTCCATGGTGCCAACTAGACCAACTCCCCATACTCATCCTTACCCCTCGGGTCCAGACAGTCGTTTTGGACTCCCGAAGAAGGGGGGGTGACAGGGATTAGGCTTCAGAAAGTAGTGTAGGTTTTTATGGCCTAAACCGAGAAAAGCGTGTTCAATTATACGGAACGCGACCTCGGGGACCCCTTTCACCGTGTAGATGTTGTAGCGGTTGGAATAACAATGGCAGCAGTTTTAAAACTCGTTCAAGCGCCCCAATTCAATGAGCAGGTTGATGTTGACCCTGCTGGTTATTCGCGCAACGGACATTCCCTTCAACAAGCTTTTTCGTATACACATCTCTGGCAGTCGCCGGTGGCTCGATACGTCATCGAACGATTCTCCGAAAAGGGAGACACGGTGCTCGACGTTTCATGTGGAACGGGAGCCACGGGAGTTGAGGCTGCTCTTCTCGGGCGGCACTTTGTTGGATGCGTCAAGGACCAGGCGCTTGTGAAACTCGCGCGGGCGCGCCTCTCACCCGCCGATATCGCGGAGGTCGTGCTCCGCCTTCAATTTATCAATCTTAAGCGTCCGGTCGATGTTCGAGAGTTTAAGGACCCTTTTCCTCTCTATTTTGATGTCGATACGTTCTGCGAATTGGTAAATCTTCGCGCCGCGCTCCGTACTGGCACGAGTCACGTTGATGCTTTCATTGAGCTCATTGTCGCCTCGGTTATTCATGGCCATACCGTTGGTCATCTTTCCGGATATTCCTCGCCGCACGTCGCGACAGCTCCGAACGAGCAAGCTTCGCTCAATCGAAAGAGGGGGGAGGTTCCTTCGTACCGGGCTGTGAGCGCTCGCGTCATCAAGAGAGCCGCGACCCTCGTTCGCGACGGAGTGCCTCGTAATTTGCAAACTCGTGATCTCGATCGAGCGGTATTCCATGCGGCCGAGAACGACATGGCCCCGGTTCGGACCGGCTCAGTAGATCTTGCGCTCGTATGTCCACATCAGCCCGGGATGACTGAGCAGGGATTACGCTCGTGGCTTCGTAGCTGGTTCCTCGGAGTGGAACAGGCTCAGCCCGAATCGCAGCCGTCCTCTGTTGAGGAGTGGAGTGGCTATATCAACGAGACCCTCCTTGAGACCGCACGTACTGTTCGTAAGGGTGGTCGCGCCGTCGTTCGGATTGGTCGAGGTCGTCTCGGCGTTAAGCCGGTTAACTACCGTGAGGCGCTGTCTACGGTTCTCCCAGATCTCTCTCAGTACTGGTCGGTCGAGGGAACTATCGTTGAACGATACGCCAAGAGTGCCGGCCTCATGAAGGGTGGCTCAAAGCTCGCCGGCGATGTGGCGGCTGAGCTTGTTGTTCTTCGGCGAAAGTAGGCCTCATTTCCGGAAAATCAGAGTGTATTGAAAGGCGTACGCCTTTCTTTGCGCATGCCATTTAATCCCCCCGGAGGGCCAGTCTCCTGACGGGCCGGAACCCGTAATCGAATCGAGGTGCCGCCTAAGGCCCGTGTGGACACGGGCACTTCGGGGTATTTTACCCGGCATGGGTGAAACCCCGCCTCAAACAGTGTAAGCTGGCCCTCTTGTATGCCTAATGTTGTCGCGGGAAATACCAAGGGCCTTGCCCAATCGGAGATTCGAGCTGTCTCGAAGTTGTTCCAACGTTCCGTCTCGCCAGACGAGATCGTGTCGCTCGATCTTGCCCGCGAGATGGTGACTCTCGCTGAGCACCTTCGGCGACGGATAGGCGTTTTGATAAACCGACAGGGCCGAATCGAGGAGGTTATCCTCGGCACTAAAGAGATTCTCTTTCTTCCTGATCTAGGGCGGTACCGTCTCGGTCGAGGGCGTCTGAGAAATCTCCGTCTTGTTTTCACCGATCTCACGAACAATAAGAACGAAGCCACGATACCCTATGACATCTACACCGACCTTGAGCGGCTTCGCTTCGACGCAGTCGTCGGTCTTCGTAGTGCGCGGAATCGGGTCTCGATGGCGTACGCATACCTCATTCCGACGAATGAGAGCGAGAACGCGACGACGCATACCGAGGTTGTGAGTGACCTCGGAGCGTTTGAACTCGATTATCGGGAGTTTATCTCCTCGGTGGAGCAGAGCCTCTCGGCAGAGGTGGTGCAGCTTGACGCCGATGATCAGGTAGGTGCGGTTATCGTTGGCGTGTATGATAAGGCGGACGATGACCCCGAGGTCTCTCAACTCGAGCTTCGAGAGTTAGCTCGCACCGCTGGGGTGAAGATCGTTGACGCCGTGATTCAGAAGCGACGACCGGATCCAAAAACATATATCGGAAGTGGAAAGCTAGAAGAGCTCGTTATTCGGTGCATCCGACTCGGCGCTGACATGCTCATCTTTGATACTGAGCTTAAGCCGTCGCAGTGGCGATCGATCACGAATTCAACCGACCTCAAGGTTCTCGATCGGAGTATGCTGATCCTCGACATCTTCGCGCAGCGCGCGCAGAGTAGCGAGGGTCGTCTGCAGGTTGAGCTCGCGCAGTTAAAATACAACCTTCCCCGTCTTGCTGATCAAGATAGTGGGCTGTCTCGTTTGAGTGGAGGTATCGGTGGTCGTGGTCCCGGAGAGACGAAGCTCGAGGTCGGGCGTCGGCGCATCCGAGATAAGATCGCTGAGCTTGAGCGTCGAATTGAGAGGGTACGTAGCGCGCGAGATTTTAGAAGAACTCGTCGTCGAGAGAACCAGCTTCAACTCGTTTCAGTGGTCGGGTACACCAACGTTGGTAAGTCGACCCTCTTCAATCTCCTTACCGGAAGCACGGTAACGGCCGAGAACAAACTATTTGCCACCTTGGACCCAAGTCAACGGCGACTCTACCTTCCTCCGGCTATCGCGCTTGAGGATGGCGGGGTAGGGCGCACGGTGATCCTCAGCGACACGGTGGGATTCATTCGCAAGTTGCCGAAAGAACTCGAAACCGCTTTCCAAGCTACCCTTGAAGAGCTTTACGAAGCATCGCTTTTGGTGCACGTTGTCGATGCCTCAGACAAGGACGCGGTCGGAAAGTACAACGCCGTCCGTAAGATCCTCACGCAGATGGAGCTCGCCGACGCGCCTGAGCTCGTGGTTCTGAATAAGATAGACGCGGCCAACGGGGAAACTGTACAAGCGCTCAAGAACGAACTCTCTGGAGTCACGGTGTCAGCGGCGAAAAGAATTGGAATCGGCGATCTTCTGAAGGTGATTGACGCGCGCCTCTCGATACCTCAGAGCGCGCCACAACCCGTCCTTACGGACATTGAATTGTAAGTCCATCGTACCCAAGCTCAATGCCAGGTGGGAGCGAGGCGTTGACCTCATCATAGTCGATCGTGTGCGTTGTATGAATGATGTAGGTTCTGTGGGCCTTGAGGCGCTGCGCGATCTCAATCGCTTGCGGAATGGTCACGTGAGTTTTGTGAGGCTCGTATCGAAGGCCGTCGATGAAGAGGTGCTTGACTCCGGCGAGTACCTGCTCGGCTCGCTCGGTGATCATGTTAAAGTCTGTCGCATATCCGATCTCTCCAACGCGGAAGCCCGTCACGGTCATCGACCCATGAACTAGAGGGAAGAGTTTAAATGAGGTGCCCTCAATGACGCATGACTCATCGTTCGATATGACATGGGGGTCGAGCTGCGCCACCATTCCGCCCTCATAGCCGGGGCGAGGATTGAAGATATAGGAAAAGCTTGATGTGATCGCGCTCATCGTATCGGCGCTTCCATAGCACGAGATTCGATTTCGTGAGGCGAAGTTGAACGATCGAAGGTCGTCGACGCCAAGAATGTGGTCGGCGTGAGCGTGGGTGAAAAGGACTGAATCCACTCGACCAACGTTGTGCTTGAGCGCTTGATAGCGAAGATCGGGACCTGCGTCGATCAGGATGACCCGACCGTCATTGAGCGTGAGGCATGCAGAGGTTCGATCTCGATGGTTTCGCGGGTGCTTGGACGTGCACACCTTACAGGCGCACCCAGGAAGGGGAACTCCCGTTGAGGTACCTGAGCCGAGTAAGGTGAATTTCATATGGGAAGTATACCAGCAAGAACGCCCTCCGAGTGTAGTATGGCAGAGGGAAGATGTCTCCCCGTAAGTTGTTCTTATTACGTTTGTTGGGGATGGCCCCCTAGCTGGTCAAACCGCGAGTTGTCTCTTGATAATTAGGCAAAGACGATCGAAAAATACAGCATAGATCTAACGATAGGCGCACGAGGCTGCTATGGCTGATAATGAAAACAGTGATAACAAAAAGTCCTTTCAGGTCGTTGATAAGCGACGGTTCGACGCTGCAGGGCACGAGCGTGGTGAAGGGGATCAAGAGACCGTCACACCCGCCAGCGCTTCAACGTCTCAAGGGGGAGCGGCTCAAGAGGTAGCGAGTAACTTTCGCATGGAGGAATCTCCCCCTGAGTCTGAGGTCAATTTTTCATCCTTCGTGATGTCTCTCGCCACGCAGGCGATGGTGCAGCTCGGACAGATGTCCCCGCCCCCAGGTATGGAGATCCCTGTTGATGTTGAGTCAGGGAAGGGAACTATCGATATTTTGGCGATGATTCAGCAGAAAACCCGGGGTAATCTCTCTAAGGAAGAGACGAAGTTTCTGGAGGATGTCCTTCACACGTTGCGGGTTTCGTATGTGAAACGGGCGAAGGGGTAGGGCGGTCTTTCCGTTCCACCCGGAGGACCCGTCTCCTGACGGGCCGGAACTCGAACTGAAATTCCATCACGGGTTCCGGCCCGTGTGGACACGGCCCCTCCGGATAGATCTTCACCTGGCAACAAGGCGACCAGGAATGGTCGCCCTCCCATGTGCCGGGTCGAGGCATCCTCGGCACTTTTGCCACCCCCACGACGCACCCTTCGAGGAAAAAGTTGCCTTTTTTTGACTCTCCCTAACGGAACGGTGACGCCACTGTCGCTTTTTTAAGCAGGTAGTTTTCCGTAAAAGCGATAACCCCCTGAAAAAAGGCGAAGCATCCTTTTTTAAGTTCCCTGCATCACGGCTATTTCAACATGGCAAGGTTTTCGCATGAAGCTCTCCAGTCGTGACGTTGAGCAGGTGCTCGACTGTTGTCTGGAGGATTGCTGGTATGTCGACCACGAAGAAGACGGATCTGGAGTTGATCGTCGAGTTTCAAAAGGGGAATCAACAAAGCTTCGAGGAGCTCATCTCCCGATACAGTAATAAGGTGTTCAGCCTGGCTTCCCGTCTTACTCGCAACACAGAGGATGCTGAAGAGGTTCTCCAAGATGTCTTCGTGACTGTTCACCGAAAGATCGGCGGTTTTGA
>JAIXQT010000204.1 GCA_027485595.1 Pseudomonadota bacterium
ACCGCAGAGCGTTCTTCTCATCGATCGACACAAATTGGCGTTAGGGTCGTATTCATACGCGACTCCACTTCGGCTCGGATTTGGAAAGCGGGTCTACACGGTAGCCTTCAAGGACTTTGCGGCGGAGCCGAGAAAGCTTGACGCACTCGTAGCATTTTTTGAGAGTAAAAATGCTGAGGTTTTTCTTCTCAGCTCGAATCCCGAGTGGAAGGGACGCTCGCAGCTTACGAACGTTCTTACCCTGCCTATCTCTCAAGAGAGGCTCATAGCGAGACGGCGTCTACCCACACGGTTTTCAAGACGAGACCGTACGGTGCGGATCTTCGCTCGCCGAGCCGTAGAGCGTATGCCACTGGCATGCCACCAGAAAATCACGTGAGCGGCGTATCCCTTGTTTGTGTGCGTTAACGTGCGAGCTTGATGAGGTCTGTTCCGAATCTGCGCGCTGGGCCCCGAAAACGTGTAAGAAATAACCGCATCGCTTCAGCCCGACATATCGGCGGCGGGTAAAACGAATGTCTCAATTAAGGGTTGCGCATCAATTCAGACAAAGTATATCGCGCACGGCAACGCGGAATGACGCGTAATCAAGTGTTGCGTGGGTATCAAGGCACTATAGTGGAGCTTTTATTAGGTTGCAGAACGTATCTGAGTTTCACCCGTGATCGTTGAAGATTTATTATTGCTCGCAGCTCTCGTTAATCACGGATCTAAGTGATGCTGAGCAATCCAGTTGTAAGCAGCGCTGTCAGGTAATTGCGGCTGTTTTTGCCGTTTTCCGATTCCTGTCATTGTAATAAAGTGCACACGAGTGGGGGCTTGGCACTTGATTTATTGGGGTATCTAAGTGCGGCACTCCGAAAAAGACTCGAGGGATAGCTTGTGTTTGGAGTAGTTCGTCAAAGGAGTGCCTCGCCGATAGTCGCGGTTGGATCTTTGTTAATCTTGTTTGTCGGCTTGCCCCTGGTGTGTGGGGCCTATGACCATGCCCTCCATTATATCCCTAGAGATATCCCTTTCATCACTGTAATTTCTGCAGTGATTATTCAGATTTTATTTTTTTATGTGGCGGTTCTCGGCATCAAGTTAGTAGTCGCAAAGCCCGCCAAGGGGCTTGGCCAATCATTTCTGAGGATTGGAATTCCCCTCGTGTGTTGCCTCTTTTGGGTAGCCTCCTACACAAGCTTAGGGATTAGCGGACGATTTTTGTCTTTTAGAACGGTTGCGGCTCTGTTTACTTTAGATGTGCAGATCGCCCACCATACATCGTTACATGATCAAGGTGCTCTGTTGTCGCTCGTTGTTGCGACAGTGGTCTTAGGGACCCTCCTGAGATATGCCTTGTCAGGAAGCATCTCCCCGAAGGAGGCGGTTCGTCTCCGCATGAGGATGGGGGGCGTCGCTGTTATGTTGGGCCTTGTGGTTGCGGTAAATCTTGAGACCACTCGGAGGGGCTCTGTTGCGGATATTACTCAGAAGTTAGTGTCCCCCGAATTTTTCGCGGCAAGGGACCTTTATCACTTTCTCCAAGATCTGTCGTACACTTACTCCGGTTCGTTTGCCAAGATGCCTTCGGTGACCGATTGGGCCAAAACAGATACCGATGCCGTTACCAGTAGTCCTGATGTGTTTATTATCGTTGTGGAGGCTCTTCGAGGAGACGTCTTGTCGCCAGAGAATAACCCGCAATCGGTAGTCCCCAACCTGTACTCGTTTTCCCGGAGGAGTTGGAACTATTCACGAGCGTATGCTGCTGCGCCAGATACAGGATATGCCCTTGAGTCGATAATAACGGGTACCTATCCGTACCACGGGCCCCTTCGCCATATTTGTGATGCATGGAATGGGGCCGACTTTCCCCACCTCTACGACCTTTTTAATCAGCGCGGCTATCGCACCGGATTTTTCAGCGCCACCAATTGGCTCTCAACCGCTCGCTTGATGAAACGGCCGTCTCTTGATGTTTATTACGATCCTTCCCACATCGGACAATCGTTGAATTCTGACGATGTCCTTCGTCATGAAAGAGCGCTAGGTCTAGAATTGATGGAACCGTCATCCGTTAAGCAGTTCAGGGTGTTTGATACGAAGTCTACTGAGCATTTTATGAGGTGGATCCAAAGTGGGGCGAGTTCATTGCCTAACTTTGGACTGCTCTATTTAGTTTCGAGTCACTATCCGTGGTATCTACCAGATGACGTCAAAAGGCTGTATCCCACAAAGCTTCAATATTTCCCGCTCATATTCGGAGCATCGGGCAACAACCTGCAAGAATACGAGCCAGCGTTGCATTATAGGAACGCATTACATGAGATGGATCAAGTTGTCGGCGGGGTGTTAGCGCAGCTGGAGGCGCTACGGAGGCACCGTCCCTCGGTCATAGTGCTGGTCGGTGATCATGGCGAGGCGCTGGGTGAGCACGGACAGGTCTCTCACACCACGTCTCTTTACGATGAGCAGACTCGCGTAACGCTCATGATTAATGATGGTTCGCATGTAAACAACGCGCCCGATCTTCGCCTTATTTCGCATGTCGACCTCGCTCCGACGCTACTTCAAATGATTCGCGCCCCAAAGTTTCCTGGCCATCAAGGTGTGAGTCGACCCCCTGGTTTGACACCGTTGGAATCTGCGCCCCATCGGGTTTTCTTGACGGCTCAAGGGCTAGCTATGATGGATGGTGTTGTGGAGTGGCCATTGAAAGCGATTGTCGATAATTCATCGGCTCAGCTGAGCCTCTTTAACCTAGACAAAGACCCCAACGAGACTACAGATCTGGTAGGTATGTTACCCTCGGAGGCTGCGAGGTTAAAAAAATTGATAAAGGAGTTCAAAATTCTTCAGAGGTCCTATTATTCAAACCCTCCGAAGATGCGTACGCAGATTTCGCCTGCCCGCTTTGATTGAGAGCGTCCTAGGGAGCGATTTTCGATAATGCAGTGCTTCGTTGTGTCGCTTGACATATCATAGGCTCGTGCAGTCAATCAGGTGTCGTAGCGACTTTGTGTTGCGGCGTCGCACCAGCAAGAGGGGGGTAGGATAACCTCGGCTTCTGGCGTCGCGCTTGGGTCAAATGTCGAAACACACAATGAGATTACGTGGTAGCCCTCTGGTAATCGTCAGGACCGTTTTTGCCGTGCTTCCAGAAGCACGAGATTGGGGGTATCGGAATCCTCAAATGACTTGCGGAGCTTTCCGAGCGCTATGTTTTCAAGTTGCCGGATTCGTTCCCTCGTGACGCCAAACCGCCTACCCACTGTCTCTAGGGTATCGGTCTCGCCCCTCTCGTTAAGGCCGAAGCGGGCGGAGATAATGGCCCTCTCTCGCTCGTCGAGCGACTTGAGGGCCTGTTGAAGGATCTTGAGGCGGTCGGCTGACAGGTCCAAGGTTCCCGGGATGATAGCCTTGGGGTCGGCAAGTTGATCCTCCAGGGCGAGTGAGTCGATCTCCTCCGACTGAGGCTCAATTGAGATAGCCATCGTCTGTTGAGCTAAGCGGATCGCTCGCATCTGCTTTTCATTCAATCCAAGATGCTCTCCGAGCTCTGTATCAGTAGCGGCACGTCCGTACACTGTGTGAAGCTCGGTTTCCGCCCGCACGACCTTGGAGAGCCGTTGCATCATATTCGCGGATAGCCGGATCGTGCGACTCTCAATCTGGTTGTCGCGAAATATCCGTTGGCGGATCCAAAACCCAGCATACGTTGAAAATTTCCCGCCTTTATCGGGGTCAAAACGGAGTGCAGCGTCACGTATTCCCTCCAGGGCGGAGGAGATGCGACTCTCCATCGGTGTAGGCAGGAAGCCCATATCTCCGGCCACCTTTATCGCAAGGCGAATATTTCGCTCCATAAAGGCACAGACCGCGTCGTCCTTGGATTTGATAGCGTTGTCCAGGCATTGCTGAATACGGAGGTACGTTCGCGACCCCTTCCTCGGTTTATTCTCCGCCAACGTTTTCTCAAGGAGGGCGATCTCACGATCTGCTTCGATCC
This sequence comes from Pseudomonadota bacterium, assembly GCA_027485595.1. Taxonomy (GTDB): domain Bacteria; phylum Bdellovibrionota_C; class UBA2361; order UBA2361; family OMII01; genus OMII01. The sequence continues at coordinate 3,995 of JAIXQT010000204.1, forward strand.
GTTGAGAGGCGAGCGCTCGTTCCTGCGCGGGCGTGAGGAGTTCGAGCCTTATGGAATGTTGGATTAGGAGGCTTGTTGCTCCGGAGCTCTCGGACGAGATGCCCTTAGCAGGTGAGTTGGAGGAAGCTCCTTTTTGGTGAGGTGTCCGCGTAACAATCACGTGGGTAATCGCTGTGAGCGTGTGCTTAGTAAGTCGACGTGGCACGACTCTCCTACCATCGAATCACGCTCCCTGTCAGCTATGTATCCCTCCCGCCTCCATAAACCCAGGGGAGATGGGCGTGCTACAGTTCTTGGTAGTTCGTTTCTGTCGTTAGTTGGTACGTCATTGACGGGGTGGGAATGTGGAGATAGGGGAGCAGCGCGACGAGGATCCGTCTTACGGGGGTGTTTTGTCTAGCAGGGTGGTGAAAAATGATTTCCTGTTGCGCATTTCGGTGGTTTGCCTGCAACTTCGTTGGAGCCAAAGAAAAAATCCTCAGCGTATCTCAGTGGATACGCCTCCGGTTTTTTCGTGGTCTCCGCCTCGTTTCGTCGAAACCCTCAAAATGCTCACGACGGAACCATTTTTCACCACCCTGCTAGGCATCCTCACGAGCCGGGCCGTTTTGATTCTATTTCCCCTAAAGGCGTGACGGGGTACAACATCGGGTATGGTTGATGTCGCGCTTACGGTCATAGCTCATGAGGTAGAAGGCACTCTCGTGCATGCTCACGAGGGCATGAAGGTTCGTGGGCTCGTCTCCGCTTCGAGCGCCACCACCACGGAGGGTGGGATCTTTGTCGCTATCCGTGGAAACGCGGCAGATGGACACGCTTTTGTAGACGATGCGTTCTCCCGCGGAGTAGGTGTCGCGATTGTTGAGGATGCGGGCGCGCTCCATGGGCGTCCAGGCATAGTTGTTCAAAGCTCCCGTCGCGCGTTAAGCCGATTGGCGAGTTATCTCCAGGGAGATCCGTCTCGTGGTATGCGAGTGATAGGAATCACCGGAACGAACGGCAAAACTACGACCAATTGGATTATCTACCACGCACTCAATCGGATTGGGGCCGGAGCCCTTCGTATCGGTACGCTCGGCACTGAGTATCTCGGACAAGCGAATCGTGAGGGGATGCTCACGAGCCCGGACCCCGTATCTCTCCATGAGGTTATGGCGGAGGCCCTGCGGGCAGGTGCTCGCGCTTGTGTTATGGAGACCTCCTCACACGCTCTCGACCAAGCCCGTGTGGAGGACGTTGAGTTTGACATCGGTGTCTTCACGAACCTCACGCGCGATCATCTCGACTACCACAAAACGTTCGACCACTATTTCGCCGCGAAGGGCCATCTCTTTGAACTTCTCGCTCGCGGATCGAAAAAGAGTAAGGGGGCGGTGATCAATATCGACGATCCTCACGGTCTTCGACTGTGGGCTCGTTGTAATGAATTGGGACTGACCGATCTTTCGTTTGGCCGGGACGCGCGTGCCGCGTTCAGCATCGTTGACGTTCACGAGACCCCACTCACCATGAAGATAGAGATCCGAATGCCCGGGGGAAATCGCCGTCGCGTTCTCTCCGCGCCCTTCATCGGGCCTCATAACGCCGAGAACGTAGTTGCCGCCTTCGCGGCACTGGTTGGGCTCGGATATGACGAAGATGTTGTGGCAGAGGCGTTGCGAGTTTCGCCGCAGGTCGCGGGGAGACTTGAGCGGGTAGGGGATGGAGCTCCCCGAGTGTTTGTCGATTACGCCCATACCCCCGACGCGCTTGAGCGGGTGTTGCGGGCGGTTCGGGTTTCGACGGTCGGTTCGCTGTGGTGTGTTTTTGGATGTGGAGGGGATCGCGATCGGGGAAAGCGACCGGAGATGGGAAGGATCGCCGCCGCCTGCGCTGATAAGGTGGTTGTTACCTCGGATAATCCACGTACGGAGGACCCGCAGACTATTCTAAACGATATTCTTTCGTCAGGAATCTCACCGGTGTTCGCCGACGTTAATAGAGCTTCTGCGATAGCGCGGGTGATAGCAATCGCCGCGCCTCAGGATACGGTTGTTATCGCGGGCAAGGGGCATGAGAACTATCAGATCATCGGAACGACAAAGGTTCACTTCTCGGATCAGGAAGAGGCTCTGCGAGCCTGCGAGGCACGGGAACTCGCATAGAGCTTCGTGCTCACATGAAGAGGTCGCCATCTACTGGGCACTGGTGCTTTATTGAGCCGTGCTTTTGAATCGGGGGCTGCCGAACGTGCTGAGCGGGCGATCTAACCTACCGAGCAGGGGGGGGACCCGATTTCGTATATCTTGGGACTTGGCTTGTTTATGCCTTTGGGCACAGCGCCAGCGCGCCATTTTTTAGACAGTACCGTTGGCATCCATCCGGAATAGTGATCGTTGTCTTCCCGTTCACTCGGTACGGTGCGCCGCTGCTGTTCGTGAGTTTGACCGTGACGTTCTTGCCGTAGGAGCAGCCAGGCTTGGAGAACCGGGTAAGATTAGCATATCCGTTTCCACCACCGAAGTCCTGTCCGGTTTCTCCGTTCACGGTGACGACGGTATCCGCTGGAGTGGAGTGAATAGCGAGCTTACCGTTGCTATCTGAGATCGGCTTCCAGAGGAACGCCTCAACCTCTCCGGCGAAATTTCGAGCAGCCTCTTCCTGGAGCGCAGAGTAGCATGAGTAGATGAGCGACGCGTCGCAACCATCGCCTTCAACGCGTCCGTATCCCTGATTGATGAGGGTCTCGGAGTAGCTCTTGCCACTGGCGGTGAAGACCTGTCCAATCATG
>JAIXQT010000124.1 GCA_027485595.1 Pseudomonadota bacterium
ATGTAGCTGAACTCGGTGTACGAGATGCCGTCACCCGAAAGGCGCGATTTCACGGAGTCCTTCGCGAGCATGTAGTTGATGGTGAAGTGTTTGCCCACATCACGAAGGAAGGTGAGCATCGAGACATCTTGAGTCCACTCGATATTGTTCACGAACTCCGGAGAGATATCGAGTCCGGCGCTTCGCCAGAGGTTCGCAGCTTGTGTCTGCTGAAGCTTTACATTCTCCGCTACCTGCTCAAGGGGGAGGAGGTTGCGCTCGGCGCTCTTTCCTCCTGGGTCTCCGATCATGCCGGTTGCGCCACCAAATAGAAGTACCGGTTTGAGCCCAGCTTTCGAGAGGTGAATGCTTACGAGGAGTGCCACGAGGTTGCCAACTTGAAACGAAGGAGCTGTTGGGTCGAACCCGATGTAGAAGGCGTCGCCCGCTTTAAGCTTAGAGAGGGTCTCAGGATCCGACATATCCTGGATAAGTCCGCGCCAACTGAGTTCTTCGAAAACGTTCATAATTACCTAATCTCGTGTGCTTTTTGTATCTCCGGAGAGTTCTGGTACCATACAACCCACCCGAAACGCTGGCAACGCTTATGAACCCGACAAATCCGAAAAGTATCCAGGAGGCGTTGAACGAACGACGCGAGGCGCGGGCGTTGCGTCGCCTTGTGCCGGTAGCGGGTGGAATAGACCTGTGCTCTAACGATTATCTCGGGATCTCGCGTAAGCTCGCCTCGATTCATTTGTCCCCCTTATCGGAACATGGCGTCATGGGTGCTACTGGCTCTCGGTTGGTGAGCGGCACAACGCAAGCCCATGAGGACCTTGAGAGCTTTCTCGCTGAGTTTCATGGTGCGACCTCGGCGCTTCTCTTCGGTTCCGGGTACGAGGCTAACGTTGGTCTCTTGAGTAGTGTGGGGAGCCGCCTCGACACCATTATTTACGACGAACTCGTGCACGCCTCGATGCGCGATGGGATCCGGCTGAGCGCGGCTCGCTCCTATTCCTTCCGCCATAACGATCTGGAGGATCTTCGAAGAAAGATTGCGCAAGCTCGCGGCGATGTATTTGTGGCGGTCGAGTCTCTGTATTCAATGGACGGGGATATCGCCCCGCTCGAGGGCCTCTGCTTGTTATGCGAGGAGGTCGGTGCCTACCTGATCGTTGACGAGGCTCATGCGACCGGCGTCTACGGAACACGGGGAGAGGGGCTCGTTCAACGCGAGGGGCTTGGTGCCCGCGTCTTCGCCAGAGTTCATACCTTTGGTAAGGCTGTTGGGTACCGTGGCGCCATCGTTGTAGGAAGCGAGATGCTACGCGACTACCTGATTAATTTCGCACGCCCCTTTGTGTATTCCACGGCTCCTGATCTCTTAACCCTGCGGTATATTGATCACGCCTATCGACTGATGGCCGACGCTCATGAGGAGCGAGCGTGTCTTCGCCGACTCATAGAGCGTGCGCGAACTCTACGCGCCGAATTTCCGTCGCTTTCGTTCCTGGATTCGGATTCGCCGATTCAGGGCGTTGTCCTTCCGTCAAACGAGCTCGTGCTTGCCGCCGAGGCCGCGCTTCAAGGAACTGGATATTTCGCCAAAGCGATTCGCTCGCCAACCGTACCTCCTGGATCCGAACGTATTCGGCTCTGCCTCCATGCCTTTAATTCTGAAGACGAGGTTCGGGGATGTATAGCTCTGATCGCTGACGCTCTTCCGAAAGAGGTAGTACATGGATAGACCTTTGATCATTCGTGGCCTTTCAACGATCTCACCCCTCGGCACCTCTCGTGACGAGGTCGCCCGACTGCTTGACGATCCATCGCCACCCGCCGTCCCATGTAGTGAGCGTCATGATCGCCCCGTCTTCCCACTAACCTCTCGGGGTCGTGAGCTCGTGCGATCGGTGGCGCTTGAGGAGAGATTCTCTCGATTGGATAGAGTAGCTCACCTTGCGATCGCCGCGGTTCGAGGTACGTTGGATGCCGCCTGTGGGCGTCATGGAGAAATTGGGTGTGTCACTATCGGTTCTTCTCGCGGAGCAACCCAGTCTCTAGAGCGAACGATCTCGGATTTCGCCGCTGATGCGTCCAAGGTGCCGACAGAGACCTCACCAACAACGACCGCGGGGAACATCTCCTCCTGGGTCGCCCAGGAGTGTCTTGCACGACGTCGAGGATCGGGGGAGGGGGCCTCGATTGCGAGCATCGGAACGTCCATGACCTGTTCGTCGGCGTTTCAGTCTCTTCTGACCGCGGCGGCTTTCGTTCGAAGTGGGATGAGTTCCGCCGCGATCTTTGGCGGCTCTGAGGCGTGCCTGACTCCGTATACCATCGCGCACCTTGAGGCGCTTCGAATCTACTCGGATGGAAGCAAGACATGGCCCTGCAGGCCGTGTGGAAGTGTCTTGGTCGCCTCTAACACCGTTGCGCTCGGTGAAGCGGCGGGTACAGCGATCCTCATGGGTGATGATGGCGCTGAGGTGGATGGGGATCTTGAGCTGTTGGGTGTGGGGTGGGCCGTCGAAGAGACCCCAACAGCGACGGGGCTCTCTGCTGACGGACGAGCCTTCGAGCGCTCCATGCGTATGGCGCTTGCGGGACTCCCACTTGGCTACTCGGTCGACACAGTGGTTGCTCATGCGCCGGGCTCCGTCAAAGGCGACGAGGCTGAGTTGAGCGCGATATCCCGACTTTTCTCGGATGGGGTAATGGTTGTATCAACCAAGCACCTCACTGGGCACACCTATGGTGCTTCCGGCATGGTGAGTCTGTCGTTAGCTCAAACTCTGATAAAAGGGGGCAGGTGGAGCGGGTTTCCCTACGAGTCGGCCGCCCCGGGGCGTAGAGAGGGTGGGTCTCGAGTAGTGCTCATCAATACGGCTGGGTTCGGCGGGAACTCCGTGAGTATCGTTGTGAGCGCTCGAAGGGGTAGAAGTTAGAGCTGTTTAGCACCCTGTTAGGGGCCTTCTGCGCTCAGTCAGCGGCTTTGGTCCAGGAAATACATAAGCTTGGGTTGAAACGGTAGCCGTTTTAGGCTACAAACCAAGGGCTTGGGAGCGCTTCCGTCCCGACATCCCGTTTTTCTCGGTTTGTCATCGAGGAAGCTCTAGTTGTGAGGATTTATTATGGCTAAGGCCGCTAAAGAAACCTTTTTCTTAGTTTCGTCAGAAGGTACTGGATTCTTCTACACAAATCGAAAGAACAAGAAGAAGGGCAAGGGCGAGAATAAGCTCAAAGTGCGCAAGTACGACCCAGTTGCTCGTAAACACGTGCTCTTCGAGGATAAGAAGCTTTCTAAGCTCAAGAAGAAGTACGTCGCTGCAGCTGAGGCTAAGAGCGAGTAATCCCTGTTGGGCTAACTTCCTTGAGGGGGTCGTTGCATGAGTCTACCGGCTGAAAGCACGGGAGCACACGCCTCGGAAGCGGATACCACCGCGGCCGTAGTACCATCAACTGACCCCATCGATTCATCTTTACATCACACGCAGCCCGCTCGCTCAATGTGGCAGGGTACAGCCGTTGGGGGCGCTTTAGTCGCTCTTGGCGTCATCGCCCTTGGCTTGCAGTTGCTGGAAATCAGCTCAGACCGGATTAAGACGGTATGCGGTTGCCTGGGTCTCATCTCCGGCGCAGTTATCCTTCGCGAACTCGCCGATCTCCTTAAAAATTCTTCCCGTCGATACTCGCCGCTGACATTTGTGCCTGCGACAGGCGCGTTGCTCGTGAGTATGGCGGCAATCATGGCTGCCTTTGTTCCCGTCGGCGGGATGGAATCACTCGGCGTGTCGCTCCTGGCGGGGCCAGCTCTTACCGTGGGAGCCGTGCTCGTTGTTCGGTCACTCATATCTCGAATCTGGGACCAATGCGACCACATGACATCGTTGGTCCCGAACTTTCCTGAAGACGGAAAGGTCTTTGCCGAGGGTGAGGTTTTTCCTATCTCCGCGGGTATCGTTGTCCCCACAGATGGGCGAATCCGCTCTGGAACCTGTGCTGTGTTGGAACGGTACCTATCTCCGGAGACTCACTTTCGAGTCAAGGACGAGACCGACATCGTTTTCGCTGGTTCGTACGTGGTAAGTGGAGAGGCGACTGTTGAGGCCCTTACGAGCACGTATGATTCGTGTCTCAAGCGACTTGAGCAGGCGGTTTTGCCGGGGCTCCGTTGGGTTGAGGAATCGTTAAAGCGGGACCACGATCATGTTGTGACCCCCCTGGTCTACGTACTGCTCTTCTGCTTCGTTTCCTCGGCGATATTTTGGGACGAGCGAGGCGCTAGCGCACCTGACATTCTTTTGGCCGCTGGATCTATCCTGACCATCTCCGTGCTGGTGCAGTTGGGGGAGGCGCTCTATGGCACCCGCAGTCGCTTGGTTCGAGCTTGGGCGCAACGTGGGTTTCTCATCAATTCGGCGAAAGCGTGGAATGAGCTGTATAACACACGGACCATTGTGTACGACCCATCGAGGGTTTCTTCGACGAGCGTCTGTCACGTCAAAGAGCTACACTTAATGGATGATCGGATCAGCGAGCACTCACTATGCTCCTGCATAGCCTCTATCGTCGGCCGCGCTGAAGATCCCGCTCTCGGTATTATCGGTGACTACTGTCAGCGAGTTGTAGGGAATCTATCAACAGAGCGCGTTGTTGATCTGCATGAGTATGAGGCTCGGGGAATCTGCGGAACGGTAAAGGGGATCGAGTTCTCTATCGGCTCCGAGGATTTTCTGGTCGACCGAGGAATCTTAGTTCAGCCGACTGAAAGTGCTGTCGAGGAAGGGTCTGAGGACAGGATGGTGCTTGTCGCGATCGGTGATGATCTTATCGCTCGTTTCTGGGTCGCCTTTGGCCAAGCAGACCTTCTGAGCGAGGAGGCACTTCATCGTTGGCCGAAATACTTGCACGGTCGCCTTACCGAATCTGGGGAGCGAGGGCTTGCAGGAGACGTTTTGCTCGTGCGGGGAGAGGAATCCGACGTTGTTGGGCGTACGCACTCACCTGAGGTTGGGATTTTGAAGCCAAACACTCTCGAGGTGCCCTCGTCCTCTGTTGTGGCGTTGACCCCTCACGTTGATCTCATACCTATCCTCGCCAAGGAGTGTCGTAAGCACGTTCATGAGGTGTTTCGTGCCCGAGCTTGGATCCTCTTTGCTACCTTCCTTTCCGTGTGTCTCGTGTTTGCGGGGTTTGTGACGCCCATTATCCCGGTCGCTTTGGTGCCCTTCATCGCTCTTTGTATATTTTTCTAGAAGCCATCTCAAAAATACCATGGAGGCGAGGCTCTGCGAGCTAGGAGAGCGCGAGAATGCAGGGAGAAAACGCGCACAGGTGTATCCGCTGCGATACAGCGAGCACG
>JAIXQT010000240.1 GCA_027485595.1 Pseudomonadota bacterium
GGCGCAACAGGAAATCATTTTTCACCACCCTGCTAGTGAGGACCTTTGTCTTTTCTTCGCACATTGTGTCGCACGAGCGCACCCTTTTTTCTGTGTATAGTGAGGGTCATGCGTGGCGAACACGAACGGCCCCCGTGCAGCGAAGATATGAAGATATATCGAGTGATGAACAAACTTTTTTAAAGTCGCACGACACGCCCCACCATGGAATCACTGATAGTAAACAACCTCTGGAAGAGATTCAACGCAACGGTCGCGGTGAAGGGGATCTCATTCTCAGCGGAGCGAGGGGAGATTCTCGGACTCCTTGGCCCCAACGGCGCTGGAAAAACGACCACGATTCACATGCTTCTCGGCCTTACCTCCCATGATGAGGGAAGCATCTCCATCCTTGGTCTCGATATGCCCAAGGATCGGTACGCGATTCTCCAGCGAGTAAATTTTGCGTCTGCTTACGTATCACTGCCGGGGAATCTTACTATCGATGAGAGCCTCTACGTCTATGCCAAGCTGTACAACATCGAGAACCCGACTCGTCGGGCCCGCGAGGTTCTCGCTGACCTTGAGGTAGACCTTCCAGGGAAGAGCCTTATCGGGACGCTCTCAGCGGGGCAAAAAACTCGCCTCAATATATGCAAAGCTCTTCTCAACAAACCTGAAGTTCTCTTCCTTGATGAGCCGACGGCGAGCCTGGATCCAGATATAGCTATCAAGGTCCGTGAGCTTCTCAAAAAACTTAGACAAAATTACGGCACAACCATCATCTACACCTCCCACTACATGCAGGAAGTTGAGGAGCTGTGTGACAGGGCGATCTTTTTGGCGCGTGGAACAATCGTCGCGACCGGAACACCGACCGAGATTAGAGAACGCTCAAAACTGAAGAGCCTTGAGGAGGTCTTCGTCACCATCGCTCGGGATGGAGAATTACGCGATAGCGATGAGAAGGAGGTCCGATGATTTCACGAATCCTCGCGATGGTGCTGCGCTACATGTTTATTTACAAGCGCTCATTCATTCGGATTGCGGAGCTTATATTTTTTCCCCTCATGGACCTTCTCGTCTGGGGGTTCGTCACCCTCTACCTTGAACAGGTGACTCAGTCGAAGGCGGTGCTCTTCATGCTCGGAGGAATCGTTCTGTGGGATATTTTCTTTCGAGCACAACAAGCGGTCGGAATGTCCGTCCTACAAGAGATGTGGGTCGGCAACACCCTTAACCTCTTCGTTTCCCCAATTCGTCCGTATGAGCTGATCGCCTCTACGGCTATCGTTGGTTTCATACGGGCCACGATCACAGCGACCGGGCTCGGGATCTGCGCGTATACTTTATACGCCTTCAATATGACGGACCTTGGAGTATCGCTGGTGCCTCTCTTTGGTCTCTTGCTCTTCTTCGGATGGACCGTGGGCCTCTTCACCTCCGCGCTCATTCTGCGGTACGGCGAGGCGGCCGAATCTCTTGCGTGGATCGTTCCCTTCCTGATCCAACCCTTTGTCGCCGTGTTCTACCCGGTATCGGCTCTGCCGAGCTACCTTCAGACGTTCGCGCAAATCTTTCCATGCACCCACATATTTGAGGGAATGCGCGAGGTACTTCGCTCAGGGGGAGTACCGTGGCGAGAGATGGGTACTTCCTTCGGGCTGACGTTGGTTTGGCTCGGGTTCACCGGGACATTTTTTGCAAAAACCCTCGTTTACGTTCGGTCTAAAGGATATCTCACCACAGCTTCTCGCGGGTAAAGCTCGTTCAACCCCCACCCTACGCGTGGGGCGCATCGACACCGTCATCCATCAGAACCCGACCCCTCCTGTACAAACTCGGCATGGCCACCCGTGCTCGACTCGCGTTCCTTCTCCTCCTTGTGCTTATCAGGGGTCGCTTAGGTTGGGCCACCCCGCAGGACTTTGAAGCATGGTCGGCGGCCATTGCGCTGATATCCCTGGAGGATTCAAAACGCTACCAGCTCTATGTAGAGGCGCAGCCCCGTCTTGGAGATAATCTTCAACGCATGGCCGCGGTGTTGGCACGAACAGCACTTGTCTACAACGCGACTCAGAGTCTTTCGATCTATGGTGGGTATGCGTGGTTTCCAACCTTCTATGACTCGAACTACCACCGCGCCTATCGAGACGATCAGCGTCTCTGGGAGCAACTACTCTACAAGCACAACCTTTGGAACATCACATGGCAGCATCGCGTAAGACAGGAGCAGCGATGGATCGAACGAACGGATGGTGTCTCTCATCGAACTCGCTACATGATCAAAGGAAGTCTCGCCCTCTCCAAGGCGAACGATTACGGTATCACCGCATTCGATGAGGTCATGGTAAACCTCAACGGCGTTGAGGGCGGGCCCTGGGGTGGCTACGACCGAAACCGGATCTTTGTTGGGCCCTTTTGGTTGTCAGGCACCGCCCGGTATGAAGTGGGGTACCTCGGCGAACACGCCAAGCGATTTGGAGATGATGAGCGCTGGGTGCATGCTGTCGCTGTAATCGCGCTGTATTCTTTCTAAGCGAAAACAGCCGGTTGCCTCGTTAAACAACCAGCCGATTTCAAATGTGTGGCGCACCATGGGACACCCACTCTATCATGGGGGAGGTCTACCTCTTAGGGAGCTTACTGTCATGAAACGTACCCTCATCGCACTCCTCGCCATTCTCATGTGTACCGCAAGCGCCGAAGCTGCCCCAAGCTACAAGTCTACGGTCGCATCGGCGAAGAACCTCCGGAAGTCGGAGGTCAAGTTAGCCAAAGCCATAGCCGGTCTTAGTGTCGCCGACCGAGAGAAGCTAAAAACAGCGCTCGCTTCGCTTGGCGTCGACTCAGATGCCGATGGCGTAAGCGATATCTTTGAGAGAGCCCGTGGTAGCAACATCTGCGATAACGATTCAGACGATGATGGAGTTCGGGACGACGACGACGGGTACGAGAATGACGATAACAAGCGAGGGGAGGTCGAAGTCAGGGGAGCAGTGACGTCATTCGAAGACCCTTCCCTTGTAGTAGGAGGCAAGGCATTTACCGTCACTGCGACGACGTTGTTCCGACGTGGCGTTTTGTCTAAGGCTGACCTAGTGGAGGGTGCCTGTATCAAGGTTGAGGGGTTCATCGACGCCTCTAATCTTAACATCGCCCGAAAGATTGAGGCTTCGACTCGCTGCGCAGGATCTGGTGGAAGCGATGATAGCAACGATGACTAAATCACCTCACCGACATGAGGTGTCGTGATCCCAAAAGGGCTGGCTCTTCGCCAGCCCTTTTTTATGCTCATGCGCGCCTTTTTCAGAGGAAATTCCTGCCTCGCCCAGCCATACAAGCGGACCGAGAATCCGCAATAGAGATAATTTGTCATCCCTCTCCTTTTGCCTCTCGACAGACAATCTCCCTTTTACTACCACATACACTCATCTCGTAGTTCGGAAGTTCGTTGTTCCATGAGTGTCGCCCGCGCTGTTAAGGCTCCGCCAAATCAGCCATCACCAGAAATTAAACTCCGTCCCTGGCAACAGGAGGCGTTCGGTGTCTACCGAGACTGCGTGCTGCGCGGTGACAACACGATATTAATCGAGGCGACCCCTGGAGCCGGCAAGACCACAGCAGCCCTGGTCCTTGCAATGCACCAGTTGCGTAAACGCGGAGCAACCCGAATTGGGATCGTTGTGCCGACCGCTCACCTCAAGGTTCAGTGGGCCCGGTCCGCTGCGAGTATGGACCTCCATCTCGACAGCTCGTTCTCAAACAGCAAAGGGATACTGAGCGGCGATTACGATGGATTTGTCGTTACCTACCAACAAGTAGCTCAGAAGCCAGGGCTCTTCCGACAGCTTACCAACAACGCGTGCATCATCCTCGATGAGGTGCACCATGCCGGCGACGGACTTTCATGGGGCGATGGTCTAAGAGCCGCTTTTCACGAAGCTCGTTTTATCATCTGTCTGAGCGGCACCCCGTTTCGAAGCGACAACTCCCCTATTCCCTTCGTGAGCTACGACGAATCTGGTTTCGGACTCGCTGACTACTCGTATTCCTACAGCCGCGCTGTAGAAGAAGGGGTCTGTCGACCGACCGCGTTCTTTACGTACGGTGGCGAAGTAGCATGGAGAGACGCCGCGGGAGACGCCAGCGCCCTCTTCTCTGATGAACTAGACCCCATGGGGCAATCGCGTCGACTTCGAGCCGCGCTCGATACGGAGAGCGGATGGATCGAACCGATGATTCGAGACGCGCATGAGATGCTGATAAAAACTCGGCGGGAACAACCCGACGCTGGGGCGCTCCTAGTCGCCGCCGACCAAACCTCAGCTCGTAAGCTCGCAAAGCTTCTCACCTCAATCACAAAGATCCCGCCCGTCCTCGTACTCTCTGAGGAGGCCGAGGCCGCGCGAAAACTCAAGCGGTTTAGGGACTCATCTGAGCCATGGCTCGTCGCGTGCAACATGGTGAGCGAGGGGGTCGATATCCCGAGGCTCCGTGTGGGCGTCTACGCCACGACCACCCGAACGAAGATGTATTTCCGGCAATTCCTCGGGCGCATCGTTCGTCGCATTCCCACCCTTCATGTCCTCCAAGTCGCCTATTGCTACCTTCCAGCGGATCCGACGCTTACTCGGCTAGCCGAAGAGATTGAAAACGAGATTCGACACTGCATTCGCCCAAAGGGGGAGAACGATGACGAGTTTGAAAGAGATCGCGAGCGGGACAAACCAAAGGAGAAACCCTCGTGGGAGGCGCTCGCTTCTCACAATAGTGGGCTCAATTCCGTAATCGTCCACGGCAATCAACTCACCCTTTTTGGGTCAAGCCAACAAGAGGAGCTCCACTCAGTTGTCACAGAAAAAGTGACAGCGCGCCTCGATGAACGCCGCACCCGAGCAGAGGAGAAAGCGTATCTCAGCGCGGAGGTGAGGAAACTAGTGAACATGTATCACAAACGGACGGGACGGCCCCACGCGCAGATCCACACGCAACTCAACGCTCAGCAGAAGCTCAAGAGCCAAACAGCCTGCACCGAATCACAGCTTCGCGAGCGAATCACGCTCATCCGGAAGCTACTAGCTCAGTAGCCAGCCCAAGGTTGATTTCATCTTGGCATCCCAGTGCGTGTTAGGAAGCGATACCGCTGACCGCCGCGACTATCGCGACGAACTGTGTGGCGGTGGTATTTCCAAGCTCCCGAAGAGAGACGATAGCGACAACCACGAGAAGAGCGACCAGCAACGTATACTCCACCATGACAGCACCCCGCTCATGTTCAATGCGCTGCGCTGCGGTAGTCCTCGCGTTGGTACGGAATAACGATACCATGACTAACCTCCTTGAGGGACCAGATGGGCATGGGAACCCTCTACAAGGGATATGATGACTCGAGAGTCTTGCGTGACCTCTTATCGGCAAAAGCTCTAAAGTGCGGTAAAAACTGGCCCAATACTGGCGAAATAAGCGCCTCAAAGCTTGAGCTCTACCGAAAAAGGGCCCAACGCTATGTCAAAAAGGTTTGACTTTTGACCCATCAGCGATAGTTTTGCCGCCATGGTCGAGTCATCCAGCCCGGTACAAGGTAGACATGCGGCAGTGAGCTTTGCGCAGCGTGATGGTCGCACGGAATTTCGTCTAGTATTTTCCGAGGGTCCTAATGTCGAGCTCTTGGAGACGTGGTTTACTCATCCGCTTACTCATCAGCCTCTGAAATCAACTCGAGGAAAAACCGCAGACTCAAAGGATACTGGCACATTTGGCTGGACAAACGCGGTGAGAGCCCTTTGTCTGTTGCTTATACGACACAAACTTAGCGCGTTTCGCGACAACACCTGTAATCGGATGGGCATCACCGCCGGTATCAGCGGCCCCCGCGGGTCTCTTGCGGCGTCCTTAGGCTACGCCATTTCAAAGGAGCCCCTTTGGCTTCAGGAGATGTTTGGATTAGATTCCAAGGGCAACTCTATTCTTAAAAGGCTTCTCAAAAGATCCAACCCGGAACTCAAGAGACCCGGCCCGACGAGCGTCTCTGTTAATGAGTCTATCGTGAGACCTCAATCTATTAGCATCTATGTAGGCTCACTGCCCGTAGAAGACGAAGCGGAATTACAATCGCTCCTTTTTGGACTTGAAAGGTCAACAGAGGATTCACCTAAGGTAGCCCCGACTAGTTCATCGTCGTCCTCGGTGAGTCCCCCTCCTCCAATGCCGGGGCTCTCTGGAGAACATCTATTCCCCAAAGGTGGCTGCCACAAGGTCGTTCAGGACCGATTTTTTTCTGAGGCCTCTTGGGCGCTGCAGGCCCCAGAAATTTTCTCAAGAGATGGTTATCAAGGTGCGCTGAAACAGATAAGTATCGATCCATCTTTTAGACAGGTATGCCCCTCTTTTGAGCAATTCAATGTCATGCCTCAGCGGAGCTTGCCAACTAACGTGCTGCAGGGCCTCCTGACTCGAGAGTTGGGACAATACTGTCAGCGGATGGGGCGTCCCCTTAGACTAGGAATAACACCAGCCCAAGTCGCCAGTATCGCGATATTAACCCAGATGCAACGAGAGGGTATCAACCTCGAGATCGACTTCGGCTTTTCGTTGAGTGAAGATCTACTCGGCTTAATTCGAGACGATGAGGGACCGCTCGATGGATTTGTGGTGACCATCGCCTCAGCTGCTGCGTTACTGGCTATGAGGGATACCGAATTTGTACCTCTCTCACTTATGCCGAAGATCTCCCATGCCGTTGTCCGCAAAAACGAGGTCTGTCCGATCTCTTCAAAAAGCATCTCCGGACGTTTTTTGATGGTATCTGACGGTCCGAGCACGCCTCAGTTCTGTCTCGACTCCCTTATTCGTCGTGGAAGAGTCCCTAAAAAAGAGGTCGCTCTGCGGTTCGCGAATCCCAGTGATGTCACACGAAAAATCATGCAAGACGACTCGGATGAAATGACGATTCTCGGATTTCCACACTACTCCCTCTTAGAACTAGTTGATGGACTAACTCTCGTCGATGATATCAGTCGCGATGATATGTCGAAGGGCGCCGTTATGTTTGTCAGGCGATCCATTGCGAAAGATGAAAAGTTCGCCCTAGCCATTCTCGGGCACCTACGTAGTAGCTGGCTATCGCTCGCGCATAGTCCTCGGGGGCTTGGAGAAACAGTCCAAGCTATTCTCCACAACAGAGAATACACTCGGTCCCTAGGTCTTACGATTGGGGCTCATCATTTCTTAGGACCTCGCAATGCAATCCAATCAAATTAGCAGCACCGCTCGACTCATAGCGAGAGCAATGATTCTCAACGCGCACTCCGAGGACACTAAACATTTTGTCAGTAGCGAGGTGGGCGGTCTTAGTCAGGCATTTTTAAATAACTTTGGTTGGGTCGACCGAAATTTCACCTCACTCGTAAAACTCCCCGGCTTTTCATCGTTACTCTTCGCACTTGAGCGGTTGATTAAGCCTGGACTGAGCGTTCATTACGCGCTGCGAAAGCAGTATATTGAAAAATGTGTTCGCGACCGGCTCGACCAAGGTATATACGCCCAGGTAGTCGTACTTGGATGTGGTTTTGACACCCTCGCTTTACGCATACATCACCGGTATCCGCATGTACGATTCTTTGAAATCGACCATCAGGCTTTGATCGAACGGAAGCAATCTGTCATCGACAAGCTTGAAGGTCATCACCATAACGTAAGCCTGGTTAAGCTCGATCCCAGCGGCTCGATTAGCTCAACACTCAACAACGCACCTGACTTCGACATCGTAGCGTCGACGCTTTTTGTGATCGAAGGTGTGCTCATGTATCTCCGGCACGAGGAAGTTGCAGCGCTCTTTCATGAGTTGGGAAGCGTTGGTGGCGATGTTGGAACTATCTTTACCTTCCTGCAGCCGATCGGAGCGTATGCGGGGGAGGATCGTCCACTTGCCGAAAAGATGGCAGATGTGTGGTTGGCCCAAAAGGGAGAGCCATATCGTTGGAGCGTCACTCCCGGTGAACTTCACACTCTTTGTCAGGAGGTAGGGCTGGGTCTCCACGATATCGTGTGTCCACGAGACCGACAGAGTGAGGTCGGATTGAGACTGCCGAGGCACCGAGGCGCGATAATCCCTCGGGATGAATATGTGGCCGACGGAACCTTTGTCCCGAAACCCCGGCCTCAGGGGTGATTTCTGTGAGAGTAGTTGCGGCCCCGTACGAAAACTCACCAGAGCACCCTGTGTATAGCCTTGAGGAGATAACCTCGCCACCGAGGGGCGGACCGCGCGACACGGTTTCTTGCGGCACCTAACGGTTCGGGGTACCGTAGTCGCAGGTGCTCTCCATCGTGGGGCACCTCTCCCCCCAGGCCTCACTGACGGGAAGGAACTCGGATCACCCAGAACGGTATCGCCATGAAGCCACGACCATATCTCCCCGCAATCTCCTTCCACAACTCCGCGCATCAATTAGCCATAGCCATGATAGCGGCATCTGTTATCAACGGTCTTCTTGGCGGATTAGCTCTGCTCTTTATCCCTGTTGCGGTTATCTCTCACTTCGAGGTGTGGCGTCCGTTCACCAGCCTACTCGTCGCCGTATATCCGATGGAGATAATCTTCGGGGCCCTGATCATCTACAGCATCGGCGGATCCCTGGAAGAGAGCTGGGGAAAGAGGCGGTTCCTGAGGGTCACGCTCGGCATACCGTTTCTTGCCCAGCTACTTACACTCGCGGTCTACATCCTATGTTCCATAGATTATCCACTTCCCTATCACGGGGCATCGATGATTATCTCCACGATCTGGATAGCGTATGGACTACGAGCTGCTTTCGCTGGGCACCTTCTTAACTTCTGGGGCTCACCACTCAAGGGGGAGACATTCGCTCTCATCGGTCTCGGATTCGTCGTCTTGAGCGCGGTTTTTTCGGGCGTTCTCGTTGTACTCCCAGACCTCATCACGGCGGGCCTCACCTACCTCTACATGTACAAGCGCGGTCTCCTAAACTTCTCCGAGGTTCGTCGCCGTGTCGAGCTAACGTACTACAACTGGAAATTAAAACGCCTGAAGAACAGGTCCGGACTTCGTGTGGTGAAGGGCTCGAAGGACGATTCCGATCCTACGACCCGCTATCACTAACAGGGTGGTGAAAAATGATTTCCTGTTGCGCATTTTGATAGTTTGACTGCAACTTCGTTGGAGCAGCCAAAAAAATCCTCAGCGTATCTCAGTGGATACGCCTCCGGTTTTTTCGTCGGCTCCGCCTCGTTTCGTCAAAACTCTCAAAACGCTCACGACGGAACCGTTTTTCACCACCCTGTTAACAGACCACTACCCTGCGAAAGAAAGTAGGAAAAACAAACTACTCACTACAAATGAAATTCCTAAACTGACCACGGCGACGGCGAGTGGACCCCGAACGTTGAGATTTGGTCGCAGGTCAAACGAGGCCGAATGCGGCATCATAAGAGACAAGAGACCAACGAAGAGCAGCAACCATCCAAGGTAGAGAATTCCATGAAAACTGGAGTTCGCTCCCCCCTCCAGACTTCCCAGTAGATCGCTCGAATCCAGAAGTCCATGCTGAATAAAGAGTTTCGATGAGGGATTCGCGCCGATAAGGCTTCGCTCGTCCTCTTGAACCGTTAGGACGGTGTAATCATCCTGTGGAAACACCTCGTACCACACGCGCATGTCACCGAGCGAAGGGAGTTGCATACCTGGATTTCGTCGGATGATAAGCTTGCCTTCCGCGATCTCCATCGAAGAATCCTTGAGGAGCTCCGGGGAGAGGGCCAAGGGCTGCAACGCACGAATGGCTACCAAAAGCCTTTTCCCATCGAAGCCTCCGAACCGAGACCGTGGCGCCTCGTAGCTTACCGGAGCGATCTGCAGCAACGGATTCTCGTGCCCCTGCGGCACTTCAAACTTAAAAAAATCAACCTGCCCCTCCGTCCACTCGAGGGAATACGACGGTGAGGTCTCCTTCTCTTTTCTGGTCTCGACCCACTGGAGCATCTCCACTCGCCGTCGAACAAGCAAGGAGGAGTTCGGCTTGAGGAACTCGTCCTCATATCGGTCATCAGTTTTCCAGGATGCCGCTGCGATCACGATCTTGCCGTTATCATTCGGATCAGGGCGTTCGGCGTCTATCTCGATAGCTTGGGCAACAACTTTATCAAGCTGGTCGTCCGTGGAAACATCCGACGAGACGCCGCTCCACATCAGCACGAGGGAGCAGATCACCATCACGCCCCCACCAACTACGCCTTGAGCCTTTTTCAGAGACTGCCACTTCGTCGCCACACAAAACTCCCTACACGAGATTATCTATCATCGCCCGAAACAGAAGCGCTAACGATTTTGCGTCATTGAGCCTTCCGGACCGAATGGAATCCTCTATCTCGCCTCGAGACAGCTCCACCGTAGTTATGAGCTCGTCATCATCCGGCGTTGCTTTCTGATCCCGCAGATTACGGGCGCAAAAAAGATACTGAACTTCGTTACAGAAACCCGGAGCCGGGATAAGCGTGCCGAGTGATATCAGCTCTCCTGGCGCTTTTCCTATCTCCTCCATGAGCTCACGGGCGGCGCACACACTCGGATCCTCGCCTCTCTCAAGGGTGCCGGCGGGGAGCTCAAGGATATTCCGGCGAATTGAGTGGCGATACTGCTCCACAAAAACAACCGAGCCAGACTCAGTTATGGGAAGAATGACCACCGCTCCAGGATGCTCGATCGTCTCATGTCGATGGCAGCGACCATCGGGATATTCGATGACATCGCGGACTGCCTTCAGCTTACCCTCGTAAAGAATCTCAGAACTGACTATTCGCATGAGAACTCCTGATCTCCCCAACTCTCTCGCACGGGTCTTAGGGGGTGCAGCGCGGTATCGAGCATGTCTCGTTACAGCACCCAAAACCATCGGCGCGGAGAAATGAGGATACTTCACATCCGAGCGAGGAGCATCCCGCTCTCTAAGCTCCCGCCACAACGCCTGCGGCCCGATGTGTCACCATTACTCGAACACCGTTACGTGGTCGTTCTCCCCCGGAGACAGCACCCAACACCACATACCCTTCAGCCATCCTTAGCTTAGAGCATACCAAAAAAACTTTTCAACTGCCGGCGAGTCTTATATACCCAGGTATCCCAGCATGTTACCCAAAAGAGCGCCCCATCAGGGGGGTATCGCAGGGCCGCCTTGAATCATGTATGCTCCGGAAGCACTTTATACGCTGAGCTTTATGGCCTCTGACACAGCGCACGGCAACGAGCGCGTCAACACTTGGAGCGAACAGCAACCCGTCACCTCCCCACA
>JAIXQT010000215.1 GCA_027485595.1 Pseudomonadota bacterium
AAAACTCTCAAAACGCTCGCGCCGGAACCGTTTTTCACCACCCTGCTAGAATCGAGGCAAAACCTGCTAGTAGTTTAGTTGTGGACGCCGACACGTGAACGTGCGCGTGCTCGTAAACGTCAACGTACCCGAAAACGTTGGTATTTTTACTCCGGGTACGTTCACGTTCACGTTCACGTTTATGAGCACGTTTACGTGGGGTTTTGCCTCGCTTCCCTAGAGATAGGTCACGTCGAAGGATGCGTTGCGGGTCTTCCGTGGAGCGGGTATCCTCAGTTCATTCGACCGGTTCAAGGAATCTTGACGCTCATGTGTACGCGTGTCTTTCTCGGAATTCTGTGTGTTCTGCAGCTGATTTTTGCAGAAGTTGCTTTTTCCGAGGTCTTTACCGCCGGCGCCCACGCGCGCTCGGAGTATCTCCGGCTGCGTAATCTCGATCCGTCGGGGGATGCTCCTGTGCACTCCGCAAAGTGGGTCAGACTTGCCGAGGAGATGAACGCCACGTATCTCAAATCGGTAAACACCATGCCATCGCGAGATCTCCTCTTCGCGGCTGATACGCACATGCGGGTCTATCGCTTAAATCGTTCACCTGGATATCTTAAGCGCGGAAAAGTTATTGTTGAGACCCTGCTTGAGCGGTACTCGCCGACCGCGCCGGAATACGGGGACGCGCTTCTCCTTCGCGGAGATATCGCGATCGCTGAGGGAGATTCGCCGAAGGGCGCCGGCACGTGGTACGAGAGGGTAGAGAGCGTTTCGCCAGCCCGAGCGTCAAGGGCGCAGTCACGGATACAGTCCCTCGCGAACAGCACCTTTTCCAAGGCGCTTCCCTCCTCAGACCTTGAGGTCCCCCGGCTCGTCGCGCAACGTGTTGGGTCTTCGCGCACTATCTCGAAGCGGATTGTTCTCGATCCGGGACACGGCGGTTTTGATCCAGGAGCAGTCGGCGCGAACGGGCTTGAGGAGAAGAACCTCACCCTCGATTTCGCTCGCCAGGTGAAAGAGATACTTGAGCGAGAGAGTTCTATCGCTGTGCACCTCACGCGCACCGAGGACTCCTTCGTACCGCTCGCCCGTCGTACCGGCTACGCCAATAAGAGAAATGCGGACGCCTTCGTGAGCCTTCATCTCAACGCTTCGCCATCTCACGCACTCAGGGGGCTCGAATCGTACTACCTCGACACAACCGATGATGAGGCGAGTAGACTTCTCGCCGAGCGAGAAAACGGCGTGGTGCCGGGAGGTGCCGTCGATGACCTCTCTTTTATCCTGAGCGACCTCATTCAGAGCGGTAAGCTTGAGGAGTCTGTTGAGCTGTCGCACTATCTCGACTCAGCGGTGCATCGGTCTACGCTCGCAACGTACCCCGAGAGCAAGAGTCACGGGGTCAAAAAAGGGCCGTTTTATGTGCTAGTTGGGGCTCATATGCCGTGTACCCTGATCGAGCTCTTCTTCATCGATAACCCGAGCGATGGTGCCAAATTGGCAACCGATTCGTTCAGGTCTATAGTATCTGAGGGGTTAGCAAAGGGCCTAGCCCGGTTTGCCAGCGGCGAGTCCCGTGGGGCTGAGATGGTCGTGAGAAAGACTTCGAGCGTGCCAGCGAAACGGGCAGCTCAGAGATCTCGAAAGCGCAACACGTAGTGATGATATGCTTAATGTAGAAACCATTCCGGTAACTGAGTTCGGTCAGAACTCCCGAATTTTGTGGTGCTCCGATACGAAGGAGGCCGTGATCGTAGATCCAGGTGGTGAGGGTGAAAAGATCCTCGCCATGGCCAAGGATTTGGGTGTGTCGGTGAAGGCTGTCTGGCTGACGCACTCTCACTTGGACCATTGCGGTGGTGTGGCACCGATTCTCGATGCCCTCAACGTTCATGGGGGCCTCAAAGTTTCCCTCGTTGGACACCCCGAAGAGCGGATGATGCGAAATAACGTCAAGTCCATCGCACAGATGTACGGTATGTCGCCCGCTGAGTGGTATAACTGCCCTGAGCCATCGGTCACTGTACAGGGGGGCGAGACCCTTTCGGTAGGTAACTCCTCATGCGTGGTTCTGTTCACTCCAGGACACTCTCCTGGGCACGTGAGCTACTACTTCGAAAGGGACCAAATCGTGGCGAGCGGCGATGTGTTGTTCGCCGGGTCGATCGGACGAACCGATCTTCCAGGGGGAGATACGAAGACCCTTCTCAACGCCATTCGTAGAGAG
The DNA here is from genome assembly GCA_027485595.1 of Pseudomonadota bacterium. GTDB lineage: Bacteria > Bdellovibrionota_C > UBA2361 > UBA2361 > OMII01 > OMII01. Next base: position 2,216 of record JAIXQT010000215.1, read on the forward strand.
ATATTTACGCTTCCACCTACAACACGAGTTCTTACGGGGCACGGACCCGATACAACCGTCGGAGAGGAGAAGGCGTCGAACCCCTTCTTTACTGGAGCTCAGCATGACTAAGGGACGAGCGAGTCGCATCGTTCTAGGGGTGACCGGCTCGATCGCTGCTTACAAGGCGGCCGAAATAGCCCGGTATTTCATGAAGCGAGGGTGCGTCGTACGCGTTGTGATGTCTGAAGCCGCCGAGAAGTTTATATCGCCCCTGACCTTTGAATCGATAACACAGCAGCCGGTTCTGCGGACGTTCTGGGAGGAAACGCAACCCGGAGCTATCGGTCATATCGCGCTTGCTGATTGGGCCGATGCCGTTGTTGTTGCCCCTGCATCTGCTGATTGTATCGCGAAAGCGGCGTTTGGATTCGCTGAGTCTCCACTTCTGGCGGTTCTTCTCGCGACAAAAGCCCCCGTCATTATGGCGCCAGCCATGAACGTCAATATGTACGAGCATCCGCAGACACAAGAGAATATCAGCACCCTCGCCGCTCGTGGTGTTGCCTTTGTTGAGCCAGACACAGGAGATCTCGCCTGTGGGTGGAAGGGGCGGGGACGGCTCGCCGAGGCGAGTGAGATCTTTTTCGAAACGAAGCGGTCGCTTGGTCCCAAGGATCTTCTGGGTAAGAGAGTAGTTATCTCGACCGGGCCGACGCGAGAGGCTATCGATCCGGTTCGTTTTATCTCGAATCGTTCATCAGGAAAGATGGGGGTCGCGCTTGCGAAAGAGGCGTATCGCCGGGGCGCGCAGGTGATCGTTGTGCACGGACCGCTCTCTATGACACCACGACTTCCGCGGCGGGTCTCAAAGATTTCGGTCACAAGCGCCGCTCAGATGCGGGAAGCAGTACTATCGCAGCTCTCACTATCGCCCGATATCGTTATTATGGCGGCGGCCGTTGCAGATTATCGTCCAGCGGCCCCGGTGAGCGAAAAGATTAAGAAGAGCACCAGCCCCTCTTCGATTGAGCTCATTTCAAATGCGGACATCTTGCTTGAGGTTGGTGAGAAGAAGGGAGAATCTCCGCGACCTTTCCTCGTTGGATTCGCAGTCGAGACGGGAACTCCAGAGGAGTTGGTTGCTGAGGTCACGCGCAAGTTGATTCGAAAGAACGCCGATCTCATGGTGGGGAACCTTGCGCAGGACTCCTTCGATAAGGACACGAATCGTGTCTGTGTCGTGTGTCGTTCCGGCGAATATGAATCGATAGAGACGGCCAAAAAGAGCGAGGTCGCTCGGCGGATTTTCGACGCTATCGTGAAGAAGGGATAACTCGATGAATCCAAACACCCCTGAACAGCTCGCCCGACTGCTCGACCAGATTTCAGCGACGTATCCCAACGGGATTCCGCGTGAGGCCTTGCGGAGAGTTCCTGAGCGAGAGGGGAGCGTAGAAGAGGTCGCGGGAGCGGACTTCCATATCTTTATCGTTGGGAGTGATGCGGCAACTTCCGAGGCATCGAAGGACCTACTCGTCGCGATCACGAGCAAGGGGCTCAAAATTGGAGGCGCCGACTATACGACCTCGTACACCACGGACGAAGCTGCCCAAGCCGCGGCGTCTGGGAGCGCGTCGCGCAAGGTTATCGTGTTTGGGGCGAGTCGAGAGAACGGCTGGGTGGAGCGACCTCACGGGAATCCCGTGCTCTTCACATCGTCACTCGAGGCACTTCTCTCCGATGCGACGCTGAAGAAGGCGTTGTGGAGGGATCTCCAGTCCCTCATGTAACGCGGGGGCTTGGCTTTGCCCAGACGGAAGCCGGTGTTTCTCCTCGATACCTCTAATCCACCACTCGGATGGGCCGAGCCGGGGTGGTCCGGCGGGTTTTTTGGGGGTGCGTTGGATAAGGTAACCTTTCGATAGCGTTACTTAAATTCATTACCGCACGTTGAGTCGAGAGGGGGCCATAACTCGATCACGTGCTCCCTTGCGGGTACGCACGTCGTTCTTTTTACAATTTTCTTTTGGGTAGTCCGTGCAATCAATTCATGGTTTCCCTAGGGGTTATCCTCCCTAGCAATTTCACATCAACCGAACCCAAACACATCGACATGAAAAAGACAGTAATGAACATTGGGCTGATTGTGCTTGTCACTCTCAGCGTAGTCAGTTGCTCCAGCGTCTCTCCCGCCTACTATGGGCCTCCGAGAGTTGGCGTTTCGACTCCGTATGGAGTTGGAGCATCAAGAGCTGATCAGCATATCGCTAATCGTCAAGTGGCTGAAGCTCATCGAGCTTTATCACAAGATCCCTGGAACCCTAGGGTTCAACAGGATTTGCGAAATGCGTATGGATATCAGGAAGCCATTCGCTACCAGTATCAACAGCAGCAAAGATCTCAGCGATATCTGAACGATCTTACTCGCGGTGTACTGGGGCCTTTGGATCCTTTTATCAGACCCTGACGTGTGGTGGTTGTTCGCGTTGTAGTTACCTTGCTAGTGATTGCCTCACTTTTGCGAAAGGTTTTACTTTGATGCGCGGACACCCACCCTCTTTTCGAGCGTTGTCATACGACGATTGACAATTCCAACGCTCTTAATCCATCGAAAAAATACCTCTCCGCATCCCTGTTTCTAAGGTCGGCGACGGTTCTAACGTTCTAATAACAGGACTTTTTATGGTGTAGCTCGGCGACTACCCCGCGTTGCGCAAACGTGGTAGGGAGAACGGGTGAAATACCTTTTGGTGGGCCTTGTTCTCGTAGCGCTGTATATCGTAATGGCCCGTCGTAAGGTTGCCGATAGGAGTCCTGAGCCGTTGTGGATAGGCATGGTTGGAGTAAAGGGGACCGCCGACCAGACCTTCACATCGGAGGGGACGGTATCTGTCCACGGCGAGATCTGGAAAGCGACGTCCCGACGGGGGATCGTCCACAAAGGCGCCAAGGTTAGAGTGGTTGCTATCAGGCCAGGTCTCGTGCTTGAGGTTGAAGCGGAAGACTCCGCTGGTACATAGGGGAAAGAAATATGAGCTTGTCACTTCTTATCGTCGTAGCGCTCGGCGGCCTTCTCTTTTTCAGCGCCTACAAGATTAAAGCGTATGAACAGGGTGTCGTACTTCGTCTGGGGGTCTATCGTGGACTGAAAGGCCCTGGACTCCGTTTTATCATTCCCTTCGTCGATGAGCTTCTGCGCGTCGACCAACGTGTGATTACGATGGATATCCCGCCGCAAGATATCATTACTCGCGATAACGTCTCGATTAAGGTGAACGCAGTGCTCTACTTCAGGGTTGTGGAGCCTTCTCGGTCGGTTTTGGCGGTGGAGAATAGCATCTACGCGACAAGCCAGATTGCGCAAACGACCCTTAGAAGCGTGTGCGGACAAGCCGAGCTCGATGAGATGCTCTCGGAACGAGAGGCGATCAACCATAAAATTCAAGAGATCATCGACAACCACACCGATCCATGGGGAATTAAGGTATCCCTGGTTGAGGTGAAGGATATCGACCTCCCACAAGAGATGCGCCGAGCGATGGCGCGGCAGGCTGAAGCGGAGCGTGAACGGCGTGCCAAGATTATTCAAGCTGAGGGTGAGTACCAAGCTTCCGAAAAGCTTACCGCCGCCGCGACGGTGATGTCGAAGGAGCCTATATCTGTCCAACTCCGGTACCTTGAGACGCTTAAGCAGATCTCCGCCGAGAACAGTTCTACGGTACTCTTCCCGATGCCAATTAACCTCCTTGAGGGGTTGGGTAAGCTGAAAGGATAGGTACCGTGTCCGACGTGCAGATCCTCGACGCATATACATACGACCTTCCCAAGGAGCGTATCGCACAACGTCCGTGCCATCCGGCTGACCACGCCAAGATGCTGGTGGTGGATCGTGCGACGGGAGCGATTCAGGACCGCTCCTTCTACGACCTTCCCCAGTTCTTGTCAGCGAATGATCGGTTGGTGTTTAACGACACCCGCGTCATACCCGCGCGGCTGTTTGGTACGTTGGATTCCTCAGGTCAGGCAGCGGTGGAGCTTCTTCTTCTCGAGAAGATCACGGACTCGCGCTGGGTGTGTATCGGGCGCCCCCTTAAAAAGATCCGGGCGAAGGGAAAGGTACGCTTTGGTGAGACCCTCTGGGCTGAGGTTATCCCTGACGACTCCTCGACAGAACGAGTCACCGTCGAATTTTATACCTCTGAGACAACCCATATCTCGATCGCGATCGCTGCCCACGGGTGCATGCCTATCCCTCCCTATATTCGAGGTGGAAAAGGCGACGAGCTTGATGAGGTTGACTACCAAACGATCTTCGCGAAAAACCCTGGCTCCGTAGCAGCGCCGACCGCCTCGCTGCACTTCAACGAGGAGCTTATGCAGCGCCTTACCCTCGAGGTACGGTGTGATGTAACCCGAATCACGCTGCACGTTGGCACGGCGAGCTTTCTTCCCGTTCTCGACAACGGTAAGCTCCGGCCACCGGGGAGTGAGCGGTTTCACGTCACCGACGAGGCTGTCAGTGAGATGGTGAAATCCAAAGAGGCTGGCGGTCGCGTCATCGCCGTTGGAACAACAGTGGTGCGCGCCCTTGAGAGTAGCGCTCAGGTGGCGCACGCTGACGCGACGGAGCTCTTCATCACACCTGGTTATCGGTTCCAGCGCGTTGATTCAGTGATAACGAACTTTCACCAACCGGGAACAACACACCTCCTCCTCGTAGAGGCACTACTCGGCAGAGAACTATTGGCGAAGGCGTACCAGCACGCGCTCGCGAGTGATTATCGATTTTTAAGCTACGGCGACGGAATGTTGATTCTATGAGCAGATATTCTCTTCAGAAGTTAAGTGGCAAGGCGCGGCGAGGAAGCTTTCGCACCCGCGCAGGTACGTTTGAAACTCCGATATTTATGCCCGTCGGAACTCGTGCGTCCGTTAAGGGGGTTGATGTCGAGCGATTGGCAGAACTGGGAACTCAGATCATGTTGGTGAACACCTATCACCTGTGGCTTCGTCCCGGTCATGAGCGGGTCAAGGCCGTGGGAGGTATTCATACCTTCACCGGATGGAAGGGGCCTATCTTGAGTGATTCAGGCGGATACCAAGTATTTAGCCTTAAGAGCATCCGAACCCTAACCGAGGAGGGGATTGAGTTTCGATCGCACATCGATGGGACGAAGCAGTTCCTCAGTCCGGAAGGATCGATCAACGTGCAACAAACCCTCGGCGTTTCAATCGCTATGGCACTCGATGAGTGTCCCGCGAGTACGATCGATTACGCGGCTTATGAGCGCTCCCTTGAGATGACCTACCGATGGGCGAAGCGGTCACTCGCTGCCAGAACCGACCCGGAGATGTGCCTTTTCGGTATCACGCAGGGCGGATGCCACAGGGATCTCCGGACTCGGGCAGCAGAGCAGATCTGCGGACTCCCCTTTGATGGGCTGGCGATCGGCGGTCTCTCTGTCGGAGAGCCAAAGGACGCGATGTATGAGACCTTGAGCTACCACGTCGATCAACTTGACAAGGAGCGCATCCACTACCTTATGGGTGTTGGAACTCCGGAGGATATCATCGAGGCCGTTTCGCACGGCGTTGATATCTTCGACTGTGTCATGCCAACACGTTCAGGTCGATTCGGAAGGGTCTTTGTTGACGCGGATCCGCCGTTCTTTAATATCAAGAATTCGCGTTTTGCCGAGGATACCGGACCGCTCGACCCAACGTGTCATTGCGTGGCGTGCAGGAACTACTCTCGTGCCTACATCAATCACCTCTTCAAGGTTGGTGAGATGTTGGGGCCACAGCTCGCAAGTATCCACAACCTTACGCACTACCTCTCGTTCATGAAGCGGATTCGTGAATCGATCGAGAACGATACCTTTGATGAGCTCTACGGCGTCATCAAGGCGCGATGGCGGGATCTCGACCTTCACGCCTCGGGTAATCAGGGGTGAGGTGGCTATCCAAGCCCTACATCGAGAAACATCATCAGGATAAAACCTCCGATGAAGCCCAAGGTCGCGATATCGGTTGAACGTGACTGTTGAGCTTCCGGCACCACCTCTTCGATTACAACGTAGATCATCGCACCTGCGGCGAACGCGAGCGCGTAGGGAAGAATCGGGCGCATCTCCATAACGAGGAGCGCACCAATGACCCCGGCTACAGGCTCAACGATGGCTGACATCTGCCCATACCAAAAGCTTTTAAATCGAGATAACCCCGTACGACGAAGCGGAAACGAGATCGCCATCCCCTCTGGAAAGTTTTGCAGCCCGATTCCAATCGCGAGCATGACAGCCCCTCCGATCGTGGCCTCAGGAATGCCGGCTGCGACACCACCAAAAAGAACTCCCACCGCGAGCCCCTCTGGGATGTTGTGGAGCGTTATGGCGAGCACGAGCAGGGTTTCCCTGTGCCACGTGGTGTGAAGCCCCTCAGCTTTCGCTTTCGGGAAATTGATGTGGAGATGGGGGAGAAGCTGGTCGAGGGCGTACAGAAAGAGAGCTCCGAGTCCGAAGCCTACCGCTGCCGGCACTGCTTTCATGAATCCGTCACCTTGAGACATCTCTATCGCTGGCGAGAGAAGGGACCAGAAGCTTGCGGCTATCATAACCCCACCGGTGAAGCCCAGCATGCCATCAAGAACCTTTCGATTGAGTTCTTTAAAGAGAAATACGAGCCCCGCCCCGAGAGCTGTAACGAACCAAGTAAAGGTGGTTGCCAGAAGGGCCCCCCAGACGGGATTCATGGATTCGAACATCGAGATAAGTTCCTGCATGAGTCCCGTTCTACCTTCTGAATTGGCTTCCGTAAACGTCTTCGCGGCCGCAAAAATTCCGGCACTTGTGGCGGCGACGGGTCGAGTGGGGGAGTATGATGGTCACAAAATGCTTTGATACTGGAACATCGTATTGTATTTATAAGTTGATTTCCCGTCCGACCGCTGATAAACAATCGGCCTTCCGTTTTTGGTGCGCAAGGTTATGGAATCCGAGTCGTTTGTATCCCGCGTTATGGCACTCATTCAAAAGAGCCGTCGAGCTCTCCGTCTGTACAGCACGGCGGGTGGGAGCTCCTACAATCGTGTCGAGGGTACGCTTGGAGAGCTCCCCTCGGTTCAGGTGGGTGAATGGCGAGAGGTAAATGGTCTCCTGCTTCGCAAGCTCACCGAAGCAGCCGAGGCCGCTAACACGAAAAAGATCATTTACGATGTATTCGCCCTTCGAAGCGAGTTTCAGACCCTGTGGAGAACCACGGAGGCTGAGCTTGTTCAATCACAGAAGGACCTTATAGCCTGCGCAGAAAGCGGGGATTTCATCCGAGCTGCAACCCTTGCGACGAGCCTGGTTAGCCTTAAGGCACGACTGCAAGCTGGTCAAGCGGCTCACCATGAACTTGATCTCCTGATCAAGCGGAGCAAGGTTGTGCGCCCCGCTGCGGAGCTTACTGAAGAGGGTGCTACGGTACTCTCCACCCTTGAACTTCTCGATGATCAGGTGATCAAGGAGCCTGCGTCTAAACCAGAGCCGCTGCGTGCTGCAGTTGGCGGCGGAAAAGTAATCCCCCTTAAGCGGCGATAGGTATTGCGCCTCAGTTTGTCGGCGGCCAAAGCCTTGGCTTTTCGGTACGATCCAACAAATATTGGGGCATCTCGGGGTCGAGTTGGTAGGACTCGGTATCATGCCGACGTGGACGTGATCGTGCACGCTCACGTGGAAAGGCGCGATGTATACCCCAAAACAAGGACGTACGCCCTCTCCATGCTCGCCATCACCCACCGGAAAACGTGATGAGCCCACGTAATTGTACATCGAAGAATTGGGCGACAAAGAAATGTGGTGGCCCCCTTAGCACCTCAGGGGAGCCGCCCACAACTATCCCACGCGAGTAAGAACGCGCACCGGAGCCCCTGTGAACGCAGACACAACGGGAACTGGGCCTGGACCAAAAGTTCTATCAATTAAGGTTGCCCAGCAGAGAACTGGAATCCCCTTCAAGGTCGCCCGAGTATGAGCCTCCAGGCTTGAACGGGCTGTTGTGATAACATCTGTCACCAGAATCGCCTGGTGGCCTTTGTATTTCTCTCCGTGACCATTTGACATCTTGCTCTCTAAGTACTGCTCGAGTGGCACTTCCTGCCCCTTGTTGAAGAGCTCAGAGTAAACGGCACACAACCGCTCGGCGAAAAATGAGTAGCCGCCCGGGAGTTTCAGGAAAAGCTCCGGCTTATTCGGGGCGACCACGTTACGAATTCTCTCCGCGACATACTCCGCGCACGCATCGAGGTCGGCATCGCTCAGGTCCTCGACCCGATAGAAAATTCGACTCTCGCACCGTCCTCCAATAGGAACCGGCTGCTCGTACTCTTCCGTGATGTTAGCGAATATCTCCTCAAGGGTTTCGATGTCAGTCATACAAAATTACCTTACACAGCGGCGTCCGTCGATGCGACGCTAAGAGTCCAGAAGTGGACTCTTAGGGGACGCTCAGTGCCGTGAATATGTCGGAAAGCGCTCCGACAAGCGAAATGGCCTCTTAATTGAGACATAACCGCCTAAGGATACAACAATTTTTAAGAGGTGAAAGGGGTTTTTTATCTGTTCGGGGTGGTATGGCTCCGTAACGCATATCGAGGTATCCTGCGCACGGTTAAGTCCGTCTATTCATACTGTTATTAGGTACTACCCATGGTACACCCCTCTGAGCTCACACAGATCGGAACGAACTCAAACGCCCTGAAGATAACCCGTCGAAAGACCCGCTCGGTTCGAGTTGGAGATCTGATTATCGGCTCAGAGAGTCATATCTCCACCCAGTCGATGTGCGCCACAAAGACTCAGGACATCGACGCGACAGTGCGTCAGATTAAGCTCCTCCAGGAGCACGGCGCTGATATCATTCGAGTCGCCATCGATAGTCGGAAGGATGTCGAGGCACTCGCCGAGATTCGCAAGCAGGTAACCGCCCGCCTCGTTGTTGATCTTCAGGAGAGTTACAAGCTCGCCAAGAGCGTCGCCCCGTACGTTCAAAAGATTCGGTACAATCCGGGTCACCTGTATCACCACGAGAAGAACGTGCCGGTTCACGAGAAGGTGGCATACATCGTCGGTGTTGCTCGTGAGCACGATCTGGCGCTCCGGATTGGTGTCAATTTCGGGTCACTCGATCCTGCGCTCGCTGGTGAGGAGGCCGATCCTCTCGAGGTCGCGCTGAATTCGGCCAGAGAGCACTCAGGGTATCTTGAGGAGCTCGGATTCACGAACTACGTCATCTCTCTTAAGAGCTCCGATCCTAATGATGTCATGGACATCAATCTCAGGGCCGCTGAGATGTTCCCGGAGATACCGCTGCATCTTGGGGTGACCGAAGCTGGGATGCTCCCAATGGGAGAGATAAAGACCCGTATCGCGTTTGAAAATCTCCTCCTCAAGGGGATCGGGGATACGGTGCGTGTATCGCTCACACTTCCGCACGCCGAAAAGTACAAAGAGATTGAGGTTGCGAAAGCCATCATCGCTGATGTTCACGCCGGCAGGTTCCGCTCGGTGCCCCGTTTCGAGCAGCAAGGATTGAACATCATCTCTTGCCCGTCGTGCTCACGCGTTGAGAACGAGGCGTTCGTTGAGCTCGCCCAGAAGGTGCGAGAGATGACACAGGAGTTCGCCGACCGCCACCTTACCATCGCTGTCATGGGGTGTCGGGTGAACGGCCCAGGCGAGACCGATGATGCGGACCTCGGATTGTGGTGCGCTCCAAGTCACGTCAATCTGAAGAGAAGAGGGGAGCTAGTTGGGCAGTTCTCTTACGACGAGATCGTGTCGCGCCTCAAGCAAGAGATCGATAGCCTTACGACATCGTCCTAACGGGTTCGCGGTACGAGACTATGTCACAAGCTGATAAGGTTATGAGGGAATTGTAATGAGGCTTGTGTCGCCTTCCTCCCTTGAAGGGGCGGAGAAGTTGGTTTTTGAGAACCTGAAGCCGTGGCTTCCTGCCAACGGTGTGTGCGTGAATGTCATGCTCGGGCAGGACCCGTGGGACATTCGCCCCCTCATGCTGATTAACGGGAAGGTATCCCTCTATCGTTTCTCGCGACCACTTCCTCAAAATGCGCTCGCCGCGCTCGCAACCGAGATGCAGGGTTTTGCAGTTATCCCTGGATGGGAGATGAGAGTGGAGGCCCGCAATGAGGCTGAGCGACTCCTTCTGATCCGCCCCGTCTACCCAACTACCCTTGAAGAGGAGCTTGAGAGGGGTGGGGCACTGAGCGGCCAACGACGTCAGGGCTTGGTTTCGAGCCTTATCGATGCGGTGAAGATACTTCGGAAGCGGTCACTCGTTCACGGTCACATCTCACCAGCAAATATCGTTGAGGTTGACGGGATAGCGGTGCTGCTCGACCCTCGGCTCGGGGTTCTTCACTACTCAAAGGATTCTCACCTCGCCCCTGAAACGAACGCGGGCGAAGAGCCACGCCCGGAGGCGGATCTCTACGGACTAGGAAGTGTGCTCTCGATACTGGTTGGAGATGAGGCAACCCATCAACAGCGAGAGGTGATCGATCGCCTCCTTCTTCCATCTCCCCGACAACGTCCAACGATCGAGGAGGTCGAGCGAGAGTTTATTCGAGCGCTTCCAGCCCAAACAAGGGCATCGGTTCTCGCCGGTAAATTCATAAAGAAACCCGCTGTCTCGGCGCCCGCTGACGAGAGCGAGACGCGCAGCACGAGCGCGATTGCCCCTAAACTTACGAGGGGTTTCCAGTCTTGGTCGAAGTGGGGAATCGGGCTACTGGCGCTCATCGGTGCGGGGGTATTCATAACCAAATACGCGGCACCATCCCTCTATTTCGACATCGCGCGAGGCGTGCCGTTTCTCGCTCCACCTATCAATCCTGAGTTTCAACTCGCATGGGCGAGCAACGATAAGGGAAAGATGCGAGTGGTGGCTCAAGCTGCGATAGCCCACCATGATCCCGCTGCTGAAAACGCTATTATCGACGACACGCTATCCGGCGAGAACAGAACTGGGGTTGGGTCAAATCTTCTTCGCGTCGCGTTGAGCGATCTCTGGATCGATGACCTCTCTGCTGCGGATCGTCGTTCCGCACTCGCTCTGAGCGTCATGCCGATATACCCGGAGGGAATCACAACCTTACCGCCACTGGCAAACTTGCACCCGGGCGTCATCCTCGCGGTCGCTGGTCAATCGCAAGCAAAAAACCCAAGCAAACAGCTTGCGGATATCTCTATCGATCGGTTGGTAACGCTTCCGGCTCCGGTTGGACCTCTCTTCGCGCAACTGAAAGCAGGCGGGAGTAGCACCCTCGGCGATCCAGAGGTTATCGCCCTCGCTGGTATCGTTTCAGGGAATCCCCCTGCGGAAACTCTTGATGCCTACATTGGGAGCGATACCCCACTTCCGGTTGCTTTGGCGCGAATCTCACTTGTTTTGCCACTCCTATCAGCGAACGACGCCATCGCTACTCAGCTTTTCGCGATTTTGCGAGATCGTGGCGGTGAGATAGGACAGACATTAAGTTGGTTTGACATCGACGGCCTCGGAATATGGGCAAAGGTGAAGAGCACTGATAAATTAGGGCTGCTTTTGGGTGAGCTTCCAGGCCAACAACTTGGCGTGCAGTATTACTCCGACCTTCTCACCTTTCCGCTTGCGGATGTGCGGGCGAAGAGCGCTCGGCGTTTAAAGGATACCGTGCTCACAAGCGAGAGCGAGCAACTTTTCCTCGTATTAAGCGGTGAACAGAATCGTCTTTCCCGGGATCAAACGATCGCGTTGCTCTCGGCGCTTAACCTCGATGTTTCCAAAAGGGCTCCGTTCGTGGATGTGCTTTTTCAGCTCCATCCGTCACCGGAGATGATACTCCTCGTTCTGCTCGCACGAAGTGACAAGGATAGCACCGATCATTTCAACCTGGAGGCGGCCCGGTACCTTCGCAAAAACTCCGAGTGGACCGCGTCCACGGAGATGCTTCAGATTTTGGCGCACCATCCCGAACCGTTGGCGCGCTCGCTCGCCTATGCACGACTCTCAGCGAGGGTCCCTGAGCAAAAGAGAATCCTTCAGCAGAGACTCTCGGAAGAGGGTGATAAGGGACTGTCGAACCGGATTATGGAGAAGTTGGAGTTCGCCGAGAGCGCTCCATTACCGGCAGGTGTAGGGACCGCTATGCCGTATGTGTCGCCGCCCCCAGGTACCTCTCGGTAGCGGGGAAGCCATTCTTAGCCCTATCCATAGCACGCAACACCGGGAGGGCGGTCATTCCTGACCGCCGTGTGGTTGACCAACGCTAAAAGGGTGGTGAAAAATGTTCTCCTGCTGCGCATTTCGATAGTTTGACTGCAACTTCGTTGGAGCCGACGAAAAAATCCTCAGCGTATCTCAGTGGATACGCCTCCGGTTTTTTCGTCGTCCCCGCCTTGTTTCGTCAAAACTCTCAAAATGCTCGCGACGGAACCATTTTTCACCACCCTGCCAAGGTTCCACCCCGATGCGCGATATTTCTGCCAGCAGGCCGCCCCCCGATTGATCAGATTTTGTATCTATTCACCAATAAAAAAGGCTCCGAGTTTCCCCGGAGCCTCAAGCTTCTTCCTCCCGCTCTCGCGAGAGTCCGACTCGGCATTACGGCGCAATTCCCGTATCGTTGAAGAAGGTGCTGATAAGCGACCGAAGGATGAACGATCCAACCGCCACCACCATCAAGCTAAGCGCAGCTTTGAACTGCCCGAACGCGGCCGACATGATAGCTCCGACTCCGGAAGCCGCCATGATCAACGCTCCAAACGAGCCTTCAAGATACAGCATGATTGCGTTTACAGCGTTGTCAATGCGGTCAGAATTGTACGTAGTCTCGCCAGCGATAGCCGCGTTTCCATCTTGCGTCAGCCCAAGCCCGAGAATCGCTACGCCCACAACAAAAAGAGCGAGGCGAGCGTGCTTCTCAGTTGGAGCGATCGTCGCAGCCGAAATCTTTTGTCCAAGCGTTACATATGCATTCTTCATTTTCGTAATCATAAAACACCAAAAATACGTATCAGTTTTTTTATTCTTTGCTTCGTGTGTTTGACATGAATCTCATGTCCCAGTTTCATTACTGTTATAGCAAAGTCTTCATTCTTAGTTGCATAAGAGGGGACAGTTTTCCGTGAAAATGAGCGGGGGAGGCCATGAGTGGATCGGATCACGTCTAACTAATTGAATGCATTATTATTGCCAGCATTGCGTTCGGGTTTTCCGACTACCCAGCCGCTTGGTCAGCGAGACCAGGCAGGTATCGTTCGGGGTCCTGGGCGGCGCCGTCCCGACGTATCTCAAAGTGGAGGTGGGGCCCGGTTGAGAGCCCCGAACTTCCAACCGTTCCGATAATCTGTCCGGCGAGCACTGATGCACCTGGAGCTACCTCCATCGTATCGCAGTGGCCGTAGTGGCTCGTAAACCCATCCGGGTGACGAAGGACGATATACTTGCCGTATCCGCCGTGCGGGTCGGCAAACATGACCTGACCGTTCGCGATAGCTCTAATTGGCGCTCCAACAGGGGCTGCCAGGTCAATTCCATCGTGATGTCGACGAACTTTCCTTACTGGGTGTTTTCGAACTCCAAAATCGCTCGACAACCGAGGCCCCATAACTGGGTAGACGAATGCCAGACGGGAAGCGCTCAAAACTACCGACCCGGCAGCCGCTGGAGTGGCATAGACGGGCGAGGACGTTAACGCGGCATGAAAAAGGGCGATAGCTCCTAAGGCGCGGGGTATCATCATATAGCCACGCGCAGCCATGATTAGCGTCCTGCGGTTAAGGTTTGAACCCGCTTGAATGCTTCATCCTCAAGGGAGCTTGAGTAGCCGCGCACTCGAACGGTAGTCGTCGTTGAGGCAGCGTTGCCCTTTGAACCAAAGGCCACCACTTTTGACTGCACCCAGGCGCGCTGCCCGTTGGGAGCAAAAACTCGGAGCCATTCACCTTGGCGGGCTTCTACGGCGAGTCGGGAGCCTCTCGCGACCGTCATGAGAGCGGAGTGATTCTTTCCAGGACCAAGACGAAGTTCGGCTTTTTCAACATCCACGGTCGCGATAGTCAGGTCCGCTGAACTAGATGGAGTTGGTTCGATGTGAGGAGCCTCTATCCGTGCCTTCGATACTGCCGGTGCAGGGGTGACGGGATGTGGAGCGGGGGCGTTAACCGATACTCGGCCAAAACTTGCGCGATTGCGAGCTTCTGAGATGGTCGCTAGCCGGGAGAGTTCTGTCTCTGCCATGGTCAGTTGACCGCGCACCTCCTCAAGCTGTCGCTCGAGGTCTGATACGCGTCTCTGACTTGTCTCGAGCTCCCTCTTCAACGCCGCATTCGGATTGGGGACGGCAGGTGGAGGTACGGGCGAGGAATCAGGGCCCTTGAGATCAGGGAAGGGCGCGTCAGCGACCCGCTTGGCTGCGGCGTTCTGAGCACCTTCAGCGGGACCCTTTTGTGTTTCGACCGGAGGCTCATCCCGCATCTGTTCCTGCTTGATGACCGGGGGTTGGTAGCTGGCTGGCTTCAGCTCGGCTTGCGGTGCGGTGGAGTTTGAAGTGCCTTGCTGCTCGAAAGCGCTTGGCCCCTTGGAGGAGAGCCCTTCAAGAAGCGCTCTCTCAGCGGCAACTAATTCGGCATCCTCCCCGGAATCCCGCGACTGAGCGTGGGCGGTTCCGGCGAGCATCACGATTGTAGCGACAAGAGCTACGCCGCATCGCTTGAAAGTCGAACTATTCTCTCGCCTGTGCGTTTCAAACATAGAAGAAAACCACCTAACCGAACGGCTGAATATCGCCTACTTCCGTTATGCTCTCCTATCGTGTGATGTGACCTGTCCGCTTCAGATTATTTGAGAGACGTTGTCGAGGATTTCTGTACAGGATTCACCTACTCGAGGCCAAGAGACCGCTTGATATCATTGAGTTTTTCCGGCTGATGCGATGCGTCTTCGCTCTCAGGTGCCGTCGACCGCTCTCGGGGCCCTGAATCCTCGCCCTGAAGCAGCTTTTCAACGGTCACGTCCCCAGCCGAAGGAGCGTCCGACCGCGATTTGAACCGCCTGCGAGACGCAAGGTACGAGTCCACCTCATCCGCTCCAATCGTGGTTTTAGGTGTGGCTTGCCCGTAGCTCCCACGGGACTCCGACGCGTTCCCGCCTGCAGTTGCGGTGTGCTCCGAGCCAGCCAAGCGAAGCACTGCTATGAGCACCGCCAGGGCGAAGATGCCGACTATTTGCACCTTGCTGCGAAGGGGAGCTACAAAGTTGGCGCCGCTTATCAGACTCATGGAGGTACCTACTATCGAGAGGGTTTGCGATAATACTGCCACCGTCCTTGCCGAATCTCAACCACTTCAGAGTGAGCTGGGCGATAGTAGATCCCCTCTGGATCGAGTCCTGGGGGCACCTCTACCATATCAACCATCGGTTCTTCCCATGCCGACTCAACAACACCGGGGACGTCGCGCACCTGATACTCAACAACAGGTGGTGGCGTCACTGGCTGTGGTCGAGAGCATGCGGTGACGCCGGTGGTGACGAGTAGTGCGGCGCTCACTCGAAGAGCTCTTACCGTATACGTGTTCATACCTCTATCCTCCTACAATCCTGAATCTTTAAATCCTACATCCATCATCGCGCTCACCGAGCTGGCGACACCTCCACCCTCCATCTCGTCCGAGGGGAAGTTGCCCATGAGCCGTTGCTGAAGATCTTTGGCTCCATACGGAGCGACATTTACTACCTCCTCGAGCGCTCTACTAAACTCGCCACCGTGACGGTTGAGCACATCCTGGAAGAGCTGATTGTCGTCGCCGTTGTTTGTGCTCACCCAGTAAAAGGCAGGCTCAACTGGGAGAACGAGCGCCCCTTCACCGATGTCAGAGAGGAGATAGAACTGCGACTCGACCCCCTTTACCGTTCGTAAGCGCATAATCACATCTGCTTGTTGCGGAGTGAGGTTAAAGGCCTCCGCGGTTAGATGGAACTTATTGGGGTCCTGGCGAAGAAATATCTTGTGGGCGCTGTTCTGCACGATCGCCTGCCCCCCGGAGCCGACGTAGAAATCCTCTCCAGACTGCGATGCCGCGATAACGATACCTTTGCGCTTACGGTAAAGCCGGAACGCGGTCTCAATCGTGTTTGAGGCTGTTTTTCCGATGAGTTCGTGCGCTTCATCAAACACCAGAATTTTGCGGGTATCCAGCTCGCTTGGGTCGTTCATGACCGTGTCGGCCCACACCATCGCGATCTTAAGGAAAACCCTTTGGAGATCCGGGTTACGCGAGAGCGCCTTGAGGTCAAAAACAATAAAGCGCTCTTTGAGCTTCAGCGACCCAGGCCTATCGAAGAATCGAGCGTACGTCCCCTCGCCGTAGTAATCAGCAATGAGAAGGCTGATTCGTTGACGACGACGAGCGCTATCCTCTGTTTCATCGACTCGTCGCGGGGCACGCAGAACGGAGACGACATCGCTCAGGATGAACTCACGTCGCATCGGGCCACTGCGATAGATGCGGTGCGCCTCGACTAACGACTCAATGACGCTTCCGCGCTCGAGCCGATCTGGTTGGTGTTGACCATCCGCTGCCATGTCGCAGATTACATCGGCGCACATATCTAGGAGGTCTTTGTAATCATCGCCCTGCTTTTCAGCGGCAAGTCCGCCGAGACGGGCGAGAAAGTTCATCGCTGGTGCGCGAGATGGGGTAGCCTCATAGACCTTCCCACCAAAAAGCCTCGCAACCTTTTCGAATCCGCACGGCTGCCCGGTCATTCCCTTATCGAAAATGAAGGTAATTGGCTGTCGCTCAACCACTCGCCCATCTGAGAGGGTGGAGTAGTGCCCGCGTCCTAGCATCGTTATCAAATAACACATCAGATAACTCTTACCCGCTCCGGATACTCCACTGATGAGCACATTCGGCGCTATATTTGAGTCATAGAAGTCAAATCCTACGAGCTCCCGGTTCCACAGGGAGGGAAGGAGGAACTGCGCTCCCGTACTACCCCGCCAGTTGCCCCACAGTGGAAACAATCGAACGGCGCGAGATGATTGCATCACCGTCGTCCAGCCGGCACCATCCGTAGCAGGATCATAGGCACCTGGGAGCGAATTGATCATAACCGCCATATCAGAGATCTCGTGGACCATGCCACGCGCGCCGTTGAGCTGTGGGAAGGTTGCCACGGCTTCTGACGTCGCTCGAATCGCCTCGTCTTCGGTCTGACAGATAAACGTTTGGTGTACGCCTACTCGGACTATCTGTTCGCGGGAGCCATAGAGCTCCTGTCGAGCGTTTCGGATCGCGGAGATCTGGTGAAGGACCTTTTGATTTGAACGACCCCCAGGAGCGCGCTCGCGCATGCCGAGCAAGGAATCGAGCTTATCAAGACGTTCTAGCTGTTTCTCCTTCGGGTCTTTGGAGAACGTTACGCTCAGAATGTTTTCATACGGCGTCGATTGGAGAGGAGCGATCATGAGAGGCATGCAGCTCTTCGGGGGCTTCACCATCGAAACCGACCGATACACTCGCCCATCTTTTTTTATGATGCCGTCCGTAGGGTGCTCAACGTGAGTTTCCGAAATCTGATTCGCCAGAAGGTCATCGCGATCGTACTCGGGCACGGGAATGGAGGTAGTGCGTCCCCGGCGATGCTTACCAGGCTTTACGCTTCGACGATTGAGAAGGGGATAGAGAAGATTAATCATCTTCTGCCCATCAACCTTGCGCGGATAGAATCCAAGGTCCGCGAGCTTCGCCGCGGTTCCGTCCATAATACCCTTGAAGCGGTTGGCGTAGGTGAGGTACTCCGCGTGTCGCTGGTCTGCGCTCAGTCCAACGGCGCCATACATGAACATCTTCATTGCGCGCGCTACTTGCGCCGCCAATCCCTTTCCTTCCCAGGGGGGATCAAATCGGAAGCACGCAAAGAGACGGAGCCTGCGCGGTCGCCGGTGGAGAGAACGCGACTGCGATGCCATTCGGATCGACCGAACCCATCGTTTGGTCATCCATCCCGCCGCGCCACTTAACGGATACGTATAGAGGCTGTTCCGAAGGAGATCCTCGACATCGAAGGTCGTGACCCAACAAAACTGGGCGGAGATCGTATGCTCGAATGAATCAAGCATCTCCTGAACGCGTTCTGTGAGCTGAAAGGCCTCGGAATCGGAAACGGTGGTGATCCACTTGGGCTGTAATTCCCAGATAGACCAGAGCGAGGCGTCCGTGTGGATAAAAATTTCGTTCTCTTCGTCAAATCGAGCGAAGGGAAGGAGCTTGTTAAAAAGCTCTTCATCCTGAAACAACCTATTTCGCGTTAACCTATTTATGCTCATGGAACCTACTCACTGAATAAGGTCGGCTCTAATGCGGTTCGCACAAGAAACCGTACCTCTTTGTTTTCGTGATCGACGACAACCTTGATCTGCGCCTTATCCTCTATAATCCGCGCGAGCTCGTCGATTGTTCCAAGATTTTGAAAAGAAAATGTCTCCTTCGCGAGCGAAGGGCTGGTATACGAGGAATACCTAGCCATTGATGCCAGCACCTTACACGTTTGCTCGAGAGTGGCCTTCTTCAGCGAGAGCTCATACACAGGTCGTAGCGAGGGCGAGGGGTACGAGGAATCCGTATCACCTTCCTCCCGGGAAGGCAGCACCTCGGGGGGGTGCACCCATCGGGTGCGAGCGTAGACAGGTTCAGGCCCCGCCACCCTGTAGGATGGCATGAAGAGCGTGCGACCAGTCTTGCTCGTGGGTTCGTAGGGCTTAACATCGCTCGTAGAGCATCCAACGGACACTCCACATACCATTAACCCCACGACGATCTTCGAGAGCGTTCTCACCGTATATCCTCCGGATTGACGAATCCAACAGCCGAGGCGTTTCCGCCCGTCGTGCTTCCGAGCTGAGCCTCGAGCTCAAATGCATCCTGAAGTGCCCACGACTCCTTCTTAACCTTGAGGTAGTAGTAGTGAGCTGGAACGAGATCTCCGTGGGAATTTAGATGGTCCGGAACCCACATCAAGCGAACCACGGCTGGCTGCATCACGGGATTCTGTGGCTGAGCTGGCAATGCGCGTTGGTAGGACCCCATCGCCTCAAGCGCGGCGCGAGCCTTCTCGCCCTTCCCACCGCCGCTTCCGTCATGCAGAGCCGCGTCGTTCTTCTCTCCGAGGTATGCGACCTCAGAGGGAGTTTCATAGAAGGGGTTCAAGACATGGGTCATGCTCGAGCAGCCCGTCAAGAGGGCTCCAAGTACCGGAATTATCGCGAGTCGTACAGCTTTCATAACACTCACCTAGGTCACCGTTAATCTAAAGACGTAAACACAACTGCTGGTTCCTCTTCATCGAGCTGCTCAAGAAGCTCTGGAATAGCGAGCGATTGAGAGAAGACCGCCGTCGCCTCACGCCCTGAGAGCACCTGCACTACAGGAACGAGCTGCGCGAGTCGGTCACGAATGATCTGCTGCCACTCCGTTGCCGCGGAGGAGAGTGCCACGCCGCCCGCGTAAGCTGGGACGTCGTTGGCGTTTACAGAACTCTGGGTGTTTCCGTTGCTGTAGGTACGATTCTGAACGTTTGCAGCCGCGATACCTTGACCGAGCCCTGCAAGACCACCGGCCATACCCGCTCCGACGATCGCTTTGCCGATCGGGTCGATAAGCACACCCTCCAATCCTCGAATCCCGTCCTCTCCCACAATCCATCCATCGATCGGAAACTCCTTTCGCTTACCGTTCGGGAGCCGTAAAGAGAGTCGAGTGAGTCTGAACAACACTCGAGCGTCCGTTAAAGAACCCTGAGCCGCCGCGATAATGCGAGCTTCTCCGAGGGGAACGCTATTTCCATCCGGTCCGAGCACATCGCTCACGAGCTTGAGCACAACGGGGTATGGGGTTCCATCAGTTGGAGCATTAACGCCCGCAAGGAGCTTCACCCGCACCGAGTCTCCCGGCATCAGGGCCGCAAGCTTAGGCTTAACCGGGAGTGCCGGTGGAGCTGCCGCTACCTCAGGAGCTCCGAGCCCCTCAAGCTCATCGCTTTGCGCACCGACGAGATCTGGAGCCGACATCTCACCGATGCTCTGAGGGTTTCCCGCAGCAACCGGTTGGGAGCTGCTGTTGTTCTGTACCTCCGCGAGCCGCTCAAGGATCTTCTTGAAGATCTCAGCGGTTGTTGCTTCATACTCCTGCATCGCCTTTTTCTGACTGTCGAGGTCCTCTCGAAGGGCAGTGCTTTGCGTGGTCAGCTGATTGAGTTGACCGTTGAAACGCTCGATAAGGTCTGTCCACCGCTCGTTAGGGTCGTTGTGCGACGCCACCTCCTCTGGCTTCGGCTTCGGCTTAGCCATACGTCTCGGATTTTGCGGAGCCAGCGCCAGGTACATAACACACCCGACTACAACGACAGCGATGAGCTGCGTCTTTCTATCGCTCTTCAATCTAAGTGGTAGGTCTCGAAGAAACTGTTTCATATCTCTCTCCCTTCCTCTTAGCGTGCACGAGTTACAATGTAGACCTTAGCGTTGTGCTTCGCAGAGATCTGCTCTTCCACGTTGAGGGGGCGAGCGGAGAGCTCCCAGTTGGAAGAGGAGATGGCCCGCGTTCCGTCGATTCGGAAGGTCGCGGCGTTTAGCTTCTGCGACTGATCAAGGAGATTCGTCGTATCGAGCACGTAGCCCCAAAGATTCGGCCCAACGAAGATCTTGTCAATTTTGGCGAGAATAGCCCCATCGCTTACGACGGTCTGGCCCTTGTGGCGCTCGCTGATAGTATAACCAGGGATGGAGCCCTTGCCGAACTCAGCGACAAGCACCATCTCTCGCATGAGACCCGACACCTTGCTCGGAGGGGCGTACTCGTATGAGCGCTCTTTGAATGGAGCCGTTGCCTCCTCATCGGCACCCACCACACTCTTACCATCAGAGACCATAACTTGAGCGTCCCGCGGATTGTCGGAGTTAGCCCGCCGGATGCGGAGAGGGTACGAACGGCCGTCATCGAGTCGGACGAGGATGGCCTCACCGTTCTCGTTCATACTCTCTTTACCAAAAACCACGAGGGAAGAATCCTTCTTATCGAGAGCGATACCGGCGTTCGAGTTTTTGAAGCCGTCTTTAATCTTGCCGCCTTCGAAGATGATCTCAGTTGGCTCGCCGACGTTGACGAAGACCTCAACCTCACCCTGGCCGGTGGTGTACTCGACATCGCGAGCGAACGCCCTTGTTACGCCGGAGAAGGCGATTAAGAGGGCCAGAGTTACTCGGGTTGTCACGTTATGAATGCGTACTACCTGCTTCATCGTCATACTCCTTATGAATTCACTCCGGCATTAGCCACTTCACCCTCTGTGTTTGCTTTAAACGACACTCCGGTAATCACGATCCCGTACGGGTTCAATGGATTTCGCGGTATCGTCGACATCGTAATCGTAAACCGGCTCGTCACGGTCGGAAGGGGGCTGCCCGCGATAACCTTCCAACGCTCTCCCACCAACGAAACCACGACCTCACTACCATTTCTCGTCACCTTAGTGCGAAGTGGATCTGTAAAGAATACTTGAGTCCGAGCTGTACTTTCAATCGCGCCGAGCTCGGCCCCCATCATTTCCTCTTTGAACTTCGTATAGACGGGCTCCTTGAGCATCGAGGCCGCGACGGTGAATTGGTTACGTGCGGTTATAGGTTGGTAGGTCGCTACGAGATTAACGTAGGTGTTCGCGGCGTTGACGAACTCAGTATCTGGGATATCCTGAGCGACGTGAATTCCTGGCTCCGGCTTGGAGGGAACGGTAAGGTTAATCACCCGCGTCGACCACATCACCAGAGCGAAGATC
>JAIXQT010000087.1 GCA_027485595.1 Pseudomonadota bacterium
CCTCTCTCCAGCAAACCGTCCGGTTCAGGTAACTCAAGACCTCGCGAGTTTTTGGCGGATCGGATATCCCGAGGTCAGAAAAGAGCTCCGGGGTCGCTATCCAAAACATAAATGGCCGGAAAATCCACTCCAGACGATCGGATAGGTGTTGCGCTCTCTGAACCCTCAAGCCGGTCCATTTGATTGCAGTATGAGTTTTTTCGATTGGAGGGGACGCCCCCCCTGTGTATAGTTGCGGATGCGAGCGGTGGTGAGCAGTGCGCAGCGCCACGTGTCCCGAATTACAAGGAGACTACCTATGAACCCCTCGGTGCCCCTCACCGCTAGACGGTGTGCTTCCGTCGCGTTACTCGCAGCGATCTCCCTGTGCGCGGGGTGTGGTGCTATAAAGTTTTATCCAGGCGAGGAACGCGCTGACAGTGAGATAGGTCGTCTCCTGTTTAACTCAACCGGCGCAACCCTGAACGTCATAACCCTGGATGGTATTCAACATCCCAAACCTGGCAGAACCCTCGAGATACTTCCTGGCGCCCACAACCTCGTTATCAAGTATGCGCAAACATTCACTGACTCAGGAGACCCCCTTCATCGAGCACCCTCCGGTGATAGTGCTCCCCTCGTGCGATATGGCACCTGTTCGATACGGTTTACTATCGACGCCGCTCAGGAGCTTTTTGTCTTCGTGGACGCGGTTGCGGATGCCGGTCTCTCACATACAGCGCCTCCGACGATCACTCTTCGACCGACAGGATTCGACCAGCCAGCGCTCTTTCAGGAGCGGTGTCGGGAAGAGAGCAAGGCCCGCCTCGCGTACTGAAGCGAACTTACGTAGCCATTCGGATGGGTCGCACGGGAGCACCGTTGCGTACAGTGCATGCCTGAAACGATATCAGTCCCGCCCTACTCCCCGCTTGCGGCCTGTCGTTCTTCTACTCGGGACACCAGAACTTTATCAATCCGGTTACCGTCCATGTCGACCACCTCAAAGGAGTGACCGAACGCCTCGAACCGATCGCTCTCCTTGGGAATATGACCCAGGGCCGTCATTATGAAGCCGCCGAGCGAGTGAAACTCAGCCCCGACAAAGGGTGACTTGTCGGCTATCTCAAGGGACTCAAAGACCTCCGAAACATCACTACTCGCGTCCACGAGGTAAGAACCGTCATCACGCCGCACTATTGACCGATACTCTGGGGAAGTTGGCTCGCCGATCTCCCCAACGATTACCTGCAACACATCGTACACCGTGACAATTCCCGAGAGGGTGCCATGCTCATCTCGCACGATCGCAAACCTCCCGCCGTTCCCTCGGAAGAGCTCAAGAAGCTTGAGAGCACTCATCGAGAGCGGCACCTCCAAAGGCGCAATTAGGCGATCGGATACGCATGCAGGAGAAGCCTCGGGGCGAGCCGAAAGGTCTACTAGATCGCTCAACGAAATAATTCCCACTACATCATCTTCATCAGCCCCTCTAACGGGAAACCATGTGTGCTTTGAGGCCGCGGCGGTCTGAAGCATGACGGGAAGGGGCTCCTGCAGTTTGAGAAAAACAACATCTGAGCGAGGGGTCATTAAAGTGGCGAGAGGTCTATCGTCCAGCTTAAAGACACGATCAATTATTTCACGCTCCCCGGGCTCGATAACTCCGGCGCGCTGCCCCTCCTCCACAAGATCGCGAATATCCTCCTCAACATCCTCATCAGAGACCTGCTCCGGCGAAACCGGTCCGAGAAGTAGACCAACAATCCTGTTCGCGAGAAACGACAGGGGGCGCACGACAACGAGGAGAGCGGTTATCGTCGGAGAGAGAAGGCGCGCGACAGTTTCTGGATACCTTCGCGCCAGCTGACACGGAAGGAGATCTCCAAACACCACCATCACAAACGAGAGCGTCATCACGACGAGAAGATGTGAGAGAACCCCAGGGTCGCCAACATAGCGACTAACCAACTCCCCAAGAGTGGAGGACACTGCTAGTGCTGCCGCGACAACGCACAGCGCGACCACGACACGCGTTCCAGCGGTCACGGCGTCAAGACGATCCATCAAGCAGAGGGTGGACTCGACTCCCCGCATACGTTTCGAGAGGTCATGTTCAAGCCTGTTGTGGCGGGCGTTTGAGAGTGCGACAACAGCGGCGTTGCACACCCCGACCAACGCCACGAGGAGAGATGTGGTGGCGACACTAGCGAGCATGGCGGATTACAAGAGCAACAGTCACAGCTTTACACGATACTCCGTGCGCTGGAGCCTGCCTAGCTGGTTGTTAAAAAAGTTGCGCCGTGAGCGAGGCCCAGGATTTTGCCCCGACTAGGAAACGGCGCGGGGGCGGCTGGGGGTGTATATCCCTATAACTATTGATGCTTTAGGGAAGCGAGGCAAAACCCCACGTAAACGTGCTCGTAAACGTGAACGTACCCGGAATAAAAATACCAACGTTTTCGGGTACGGTAACGTTTACGAGCACGCGCACGCGCACGTTCACGTGTCGCCGCCCACAATTAAACTACTAGCAGGTTTTGCCTCGCTTCCCCAAGTAAGGGAGGCAAAACCACGTAAACGTGCTCGTAAACGTGAACGTGAACG
>JAIXQT010000071.1 GCA_027485595.1 Pseudomonadota bacterium
TCTAGGCGTGCCAGTCGCAACCATTTTTGAAATATGATCGAAGGTTGGTCTCAATTCGAGCGACCGGCTCCGAGGTATCGATCACGCAATCGCTCCCCGTAATCATCTTGAAGCTGTCGGTGTAGTGACGCATGAGATGCATGCGATACTCGTCAGGAATAGCTGGAAGCGGCCCATCACCCTTAAAGTTCCTCTCCATCAGCCACCGACGAATGGGTTCCTTATCGAGCATCTCAGGTGAGTCCCCATGTCGCACCCTCTCCTCATACGAGGAGGCTACCCAGAATCGTGAAGAGTCGAGCGTATGAATCTCATCCGCAAGCACGAGTCGACCATCGAGTACACCGAATTCGTACTTGGTATCAGCAAACAGAAGTCCTCGACCCTCAAGCTCTTTGGTTCCCAATTCGAAGAGCTTGAGCGCGGCCTCCCTTACACGATCCCACAACGAAGCGGACACGATATTTCGTGACACGATCTCGGATTCGGAGATCGGCATATCATGCTTACCAAAGGCTTCCTTTGTGGAAGGAGTTATGACCGGCCGGGGCAACTTTTCAAACTGATGAAGACCCGCTGGCAGTTTGACTCCGCTCACACAGTTCCCTGCGACGTAATCACGCCACGCACTTCCCGCCACGTACCCTCGAACTACAACCTCTACAGGGATAATTGACACCTCTCGACCTATCATCACGCATGGATCAGGCACACTGAGCACGTGATTCTCAACTACTGACGAACACCGCGCAAA
The DNA here is from genome assembly GCA_027485595.1 of Pseudomonadota bacterium. Lineage (GTDB taxonomy): Bacteria > Bdellovibrionota_C > UBA2361 > UBA2361 > OMII01 > OMII01. The sequence goes on from JAIXQT010000071.1 coordinate 755, forward strand.
CCAGTACTGAGCAAGCTGTGTAAGCACCTGCCCCTTTCCTGGCACCGTTGTGATGACGCGATCAAAGGCGCTCAAACGATCCGTAGCGATAAGAACTCGGGTATCGCCGCGAACGTAGCTATCTCGAACCTTGCCCTCGTAGCGCTTCCCGAGCCATGAAAAATTGGTTTCTTGAAGGGGTGTGGGCATCACTGATGACATTACTTTCTCCGTGATTTTTTTAAGGCTGGAATCTCCATTCCCAAAGCCTTCATGTTGGCTTTAATCGGATCCCAATACGCGGGCTCAAGGGTGGCGAGATGAGAGTCTTCGATCGTTATATACGCCTGCTTTAAACGGACGCGCGCCTCTTTCAGCAAGCGCTTCGGATTATTGCTATCTGGAGCCATGAGAATCCGAATAACCGCCTCGTTGTTGTACACCGCCGCCTTCAGCGCGGGGTCTCCACCCTTGTTGACAATAATACGAGCGGAACGATACGAGGCCTCCGCGCATCGGAAGTCTCCCCACTCTAACGTGGGCCCTGAAATAGCTTGCGTAAGATAGGCGGTTCCCAGCATCAGTTTTGGAGCCGCCAAGTGACCACTCGCGCTCCAACTAGCGCGGATGGAGGCCGCGCGCTGGAGAAGGTGTTCAAGGTCCGAGGAAAGAAAAGCGCCTCTCGACACGTTCTGCGACATTGAGGAGGCCCGAACGAATCGGCCAACAAATTCGAAGGTAGCAGCATCGAGTCCCTTCGAGAGTCCTATGCGCGGCGCTCTACCAATAAGCCATAGGTCAGCGACGCCAAGCTCTTGAAGCCGACGACGAGCGTAACTCGTATCGGGCATCTGACGTATAGAGATCGGCGGAGCGAGACGAGACGAGATTGTCACCCATCGCTCCGAGCCCCAGATGACCCCAAGAAGTTGGGGTCGCTCCCTGAGGACCGAACGAGCATCTGACTCACTTGAGACCTTAGCTCCTAGAAGTCCGACGTGAGATAAGGATTCCTCACCCACAAACCTCCGGACGTTATCCCGAAATATCCTCGTTTTATTCTCCAAGGCGTCAGATTCAAATCGGGCCACCCCGTAGGCCCCCTCTTCGAGACCGACATCGGCGTAGCGAACAATGGCTCCACACAGGACTCCGATAGCCGAGACCCCTACAAGGACGCGCGGAATTCGGACCCCTGCGATCCTAAGCCAAGCCAGGAGAATCAAGAGTATTGGGAATACTGCAAGCTGTACCGTGCCCCGTATCGCCTCATGACCACCAAGCACGACCGTAATCACAGCCCCTGCGATACTCGTGAGTATCGAACCTATCAAGGGAAGTGTGCTTACCGAGAGCTTCTTCATACGTAACGAGCTAACCATCCATGGGCGATCGCCGTGACGTGGTAGCAGCGAAATAGTCGTTCACAACACATTAGGGTCCTCTCCTGGCGGGGTTATCTCGAAACTTCCCTCCGCCACGGGCAACAAACAAGAAACCGTTCCTACCGTCTAGCAGAAAATCGCAGGGAAGTAACGGCCCTCCAACGAAGCCCCCCCAACATCGGCTCCGAGATGATGATGTGAAGAATTGGTAACTACTCACCGGATTTTAAGATCGTCGCCGCAATTTCATCGCTAAATGGGCTGACTTTGGCAGATCTTCTTTCTTGCCACCCCCTACTCATCCAGGGATTCTACAGCATCCTCGATGCCAAACCTATCCTTGAGGAGATCGACAAGATCTATAGTGCCATTGGGATCAAGGATCTCATCCATCTCCTTTCCTGTGATCGTCAGGTACTGAACACCATTCGCTTTTAACAGGCCAGGCAGGCGACTTTTTCGCTCTAACTGCTCAACCTCGATGTATGAGGAGAAATCGGGCTCAAACTCAACTACCATCTTGGGGTCATCGGCATAGTCCACTACGGTAAAGAGACATCTATTCCGCTCAGCCCACGCCTTAGTCTCCTCATCAAGGGAGTGCGTCAACCCCGAGAGATCCCCGCCACATACCGCGCGGACACTCATACTAAAGAGCACTCGGTCTTTGCCAAAAAACCCAACAAGCAGACGAAATAGTTGGGCCTCGTTGAGGGACATCTCAGCCATACCTGTAGTATCGCAGAAGGCGGGCATAGGTACAAACGCAAAGAGGCTAACGTGGCGAACCTACATCCCGAAAAGCGCTACAGATTCGGACAACGCTCCTCCCCCGTTCCAAGTGACAGAGCCTTCGAAGTTTGGTCTACTAGGGATATGGCGATTTTAGAATTGAAAATTATCCCAGATCCGATTCTGCGTGTTACCACCGCTACCGTTGACACGTTCGACACGAAGCTACACTCATTCCTCGATGACATGTATGAGACGATGGTGGCTTCGAATGGTATCGGACTGGCCGCTCCCCAGGTTGGAAGCTCTCAACGGGTCGCGATCATGGATATCTCAATTGAAGGGGTTATCTCCCCCACGATTACATCCTTGAGCGGCAAAGCCCCCGCGACACACATTCACGAGGGTCGGCTCGAGATGATCAACGCTAAGCTTGTGTCCTCAGGACCATTAGTATCATCAGACGAGGGATGCCTCAGCATTCCCGATTATCGCGATTCTATTAAGCGATTCGGCACCGTCACGATCACCTCCCATGACCGACATGGACATCTATTCCAAGTTGAGGCAGAGGAGTTAGTGGCGTTCTGTATTCAGCATGAGATGGACCACCTCGACGGCACGCTCTTCGTCGATCACCTCAGTCGCCTTAAAAAACAGCTCTTCCGACGCTGGTGCTCCAAGAGCGGTTACGACTTCCAAGAGCGAGCCTAGCAACATGAACGTCCTCTTTTTTGGTACGCCTGACTTCTCCGTTCCCACACTGCGGGCTCTCATCGATGCTCCCGGTATCTCACTTGGAGCGGTCTTCACACAACCCGACCGACCATCAGGCCGTGGCGGCAAGATCTCTCTATCACCGATCAAAGAGCTCGCCCTGAAACATACTATTCCGGTCTTTCAACCGAACTCGCTTCGCAAGGAATTCTCCTCTCTTCGCCCGGCCCTGGAAGGGCTCGGTCCCTTTGACATCGGTGTGGTGATTGCTTTTGGTCAGATACTTCCCTTAGAGGTGCTGCAATTCCCGAAGCACGGCTGCGTCAACATTCACGCATCACTCCTTCCACGATGGAGGGGCGCGGCTCCCATTCAACGAGCGATCCAAGCTGGAGACGAGGAAACCGGTGTGTGTCTGATGCGTATGGATCAGGGACTTGATACTGGGCCTGTATACGAAGAACACAAGATAGCCATATCAGCGACCGACACGGGAGCTTCGCTCCACGACAAACTCGCCTCACTCGGCGCCTCTCATCTTGTCGAGGCGCTCCACGGCATCCTTGAGGGCTCACTACAGGCACACCCCCAACCAGCGGAGGGTGTGACGTACGCGTCCAAGATAACAACCGAAGAGTGTCGCATAGACTGGAACGTTTCAGCGCACCAGATCGCGCATTCAGCGCGCGCGTTCTCTCCATGGCCCGGATCCTTTACGATGTGGCGGGGGAAGCGTTTGAAGATCCTTTTTGCGTCCGAGTCACGTCGAACGTATCCCGCGACAGTAGCGCCTGGCACGATCGTCTATGCACAAGGCGATCGCCTTGAGATCGCGTGCGCCGACGGAACGGCGCTGTGTGTAACCGACCTGCAACTTGAGGGCAAAAAACGCATGCTCGTCGAGGAGTTTCTTCGAGGCGCCGCGTTTCCCGAGGGTGAAATTATCGGCTCGTAGACTCGCACGTTGACTCGACACGAGCGGGGCACAGAGACCTCACACCACACTTCGAACATTTAGCGGGGTGCGGCGTAGCGCGCGCATCTCCACCATCTAAAACACAGCGCATCTGCTCCAATAACGTGCTGAGCCATCGCTGCCTGGCCTCGGAGTTCTCTATCGTTACCCGTCGACACTCCGAACCAAGCAGAAGATATCCTTTTGAGGGCCTTCGACCCTCAAACTCCTCAACCAACCGCATGTAGACCAGAAGCTGTGCGACATATCGGTCTCGGAGCTTCCTCGCGAGAGGCTTTCGCTCGACGGGAATGAACTCGTCCCCCTCCTGAACTAACGCGTCCGGCCGTCCGGCCAATCCTTGAGAGCGCGAAATGTACTCACGGGTCGGCACAATTGAACTCCCCTCCATAGCGACCGCGACCTCATTCACCATAAACCCCGTCTCTCGGTGTCGTTTTCGAGCGGCTTTGCGAAACGAACGAATAACAAGAAAGGTGAACCCGACGAGCACCACCAATTGCAACCCGTTATTCCGGAGCGAGATAGCCAGCAGCCCGGTCAATGGGGCGTCGATAGGATGGAGCAAGAGAAAGACCACAGCCGCGGTGGTGATAAGAACCGCGAGGTAGCGAATCCAGCGGCCAAGCACCAACGATTCCTCAAAGATAATGGACCAATCATTGTGGAGCTTTTGACCTAAGGCGACTGAGGAGCCCTCGCGTGCCTGGGCCCTGTCGATCCATTTCAGCTTCCACGACATGGGACACACCGAAAAGGCCGCCACCTCTCCAGCCGCTATGATGTGTCGTCCATCTGGTCCCTTCGTCGCCACCCTCAACTCCCCCGTCGGCTAGACGATACAACGGGCCTCAGCCCCACGTAAGAGACCTCTCCCCGGCCCCTTGAGATGAACCTAATGTCGCAGGCGCGAAATGAGGCTTCGAATCTGTCGAAACCACCTCAGCGCCTCTCGTTGCAGGATGTCTGCCATACCTCTGACAACGGCAGACCTCTCGCCCTGAAGCTCCTCAACCGAGGCTCCGTGGACCTCTGGTACGAAAGGGTCACCCTCCGCTTCGATAGCCGATTCCTCAAACCGAACTGAGGTGAGATGAGGAAGATGCGCCGTCTCCAAAGTGAACTGTACCTCGGGGGCTTGATGATGGGTTAAACGCCAAAAGGCGTAGCGACCACATGCGCTCGTGAATGTGCATTGCACGTGGTAACGCCCCTCCTCTCGGTCGAATACAACCTTCACCTTGAAGTCGTGAATCTCTTCAAGGAGGAAGTTCATCTCGAAAGTCTTAATCCAGCTCCGGCGCGCTCGGTACGCCGAAACCTCATCGAGGTAAATTCCCTCAAGTATCAACTTCTCCGCGTCATACCAAAGACCAAGCCCGATAGCCGGAGCTTGTATTCCTTCCGATGCTTCATATTCAGATTGATGCATATCCACTCGCGTCGACCTAAGAAAAAAGAGGCCCCCTTTTTAGGGGGGGCCTGTGGGATGCTCTCAAGAAGATCAGGCCACACTCTACTCACCGCCTGCTGCCACCTGAGAGTTCCTCTAGTGCCTCTCACGGGCACTACCAACTTGAGTTTTACTATCGTCGGGACCCGCAACGATCTTAACGGTTCATGTCATTTCCCCGAAAAGCCTCTGACGCGAAGCGCACGGGAGCTTATATTTCCAATATCCTAGGGCACTTAGAATATATGTGACACCTTGGATTCCTTCTGCTATGCTGCCAATGGTTACAGCCATTTAGGGGCTTTTTCAGCCGTCTCGTTGATACGTTAGGGAATGCGAGTCGGCCACGTGTGGTGAACTTTAGAATTGGTACGTACGTGCGCGAAGAGATTTTGCAGTCTCCGACTACCACTCGCTTACCGAGAACATTCTGAAATGTCACCCATGAGTCAGCGGCTCGATGCTGCCTTAGCTTGAGCGCTGCTGCCCGTTAGCTGCCCCGATATGGCTCTGAGTATTGATTCAAAATTTTACTAACATAGGAATTCACCTCGTATGAGAAGAGAGAGAGGCAATCACAGGCACTCAAACCGTGGCGGCCGCGGACGTGGTCGCGGCCGTGGTCGTGGAGATAGACACTCAAGACGACACCCGCGACAAAGCGCTGAGAGCGGCAACCAGAGAGAAAGGATCTCTATCGAGAGCGGCGACCTCGTTTTGATCGACCAATTCATGCTCGCCAACGGCCAATTCATCGACAAGATGGCCGCCGTCCTCGACGAAGCTGCGGAGGTCAAGAACCAGGTGATTCGTGAGTACGGAGGAAAGGTCATCTCGGTAGCCCGAGGAACCTACCGCATCGAGCGAGATCCTTTTGCCTACACCATCGTTGTCCACCCAGAAGGTGATTCGCTTGGCTCCGCCGAGGCAGTCAAAGACGCAACAGAGCTTCTTGGCGAGGTAAACATCGACACCCGATGTCTCGCGATGTTGGATCGTGAGCTCCTCGATGACAACGCTCTTCTGGAACGCTACCAGCAACTCTGGTTTAGTGGCCAGGACAAGACCGCTCGAGACCTCCTGCGTGATAACGGGGGAGCTGTTCGGTACGGTTTCCGCCGTGATGGAGATGAGTTGGCTGTCTACCAGATTCCTGGCGAAGACGTTATCTGCCTCTGGCCGAAGAATATGGAGGCCATGATTGAGGCCGAGGCTGGCTCTGAGATCGAGCACGCTTCTCCTGAGGCGTAACGCAGGTCTCTCGCGGTCTAAAACTGGGAGAAATTTTCTACAGAGGATTCTCTCAAGATTGTGAAGACAACTCGGAAAGAACCCGAGTACACTAGAAGGAGCGTGTGAGACCCACACGCTCCTTTTTCATGGGTGCCGACGTGCTACGCCTCCTTGAGCGGAAACTCACATTCAAACCCTCCCACGACGACCACGGAGGACTCACCGACATAACCCACGAGCGGGTGCGAATCGGCGAAGAGGTTGGCCTGGATCTCGACGGGGCGTTCGTCGACAACGGATCAGAATCGATCGTGCTCTTCACGCACGGTAACCGACACAACATCACCAAGTTTCGAGAACATTACGCGCTGTTTTCCGCGCTGGGGCAGTCGTTCTTCACCTTCGACTATCCCGGCTATGGACGAAGTCCCGGCATACCATCTGAAGCTGGCGTCTACGCGAGCGCCCGAGCGGCGTACCGGCATATCACGAAGGAGCGAGGTTTCAACCCGGGAAAGATAATATCCTATGGATGCTCAATGGGAGGCGCTGTCGCGATTGACCTCGTTCAAGAGGCTCAGGTCGCATGCATCATCACAGAGAGCACATTCACGAACACCTGGGAGATGGCCAAACACCTCTATCCGTACCTTCCCGTGTGGCCACTTCTTCCAAAAAGATTTGAAAACGATCGAAAGGTTCCTCACATCAAGGTTCCGATGCTGATCATTCACGGGGATCAAGACCCGACGGTGCCCGTCAAAATGGCATCTGAGCTATCGCGTGTGGCGACATCCCCCACGCAGGTGGTCTTAATTCCCGGCGCGAATCATATCAATACACTCGAGGTGGGAGCCACCAAGCTACAGAAAACCATCAGGGACTTTATTAGCGAACACGCTAAGTGACCCAAGGTATCAAATTCTGAGGTACCGCATCCCGACGCGCGCGCCTATTCATCATCCGGATTGATATGAGAACGGCGATCATCGACCCAGGATGCGTCAGAAGCGCCACCCACGCATGCCCGAAGAAAGAACGAGAAGAGCAGCGCGCCGACGAAGAGGATGAGAAGCATGGAGCGTCGCTGCATCGAGGTTGTTGTCTCATCACCTCCGGAGAGATCAATGCCGCGAAAACGCTCAGAGCGCGGCGGATCTTGCGTATACGGTGAATCCGCATCCAAACGATTCGCCTGCGAGGCGAGCTGGGAGTCCCCTCCTTGAGGGATGGCGCGTTGTTGAGATCCCGACCGAGGGCTCCCTCGAAGGCCTGCGCCACCAAAGATAAAGCTCGAGCCCTGCTCTGAAGGAGCCTTGTACGACTCTCGCGGCGCATTCCATGAGGAGCGACGTGCCCCACTCGAACCGAATCCCCGCGAAGTGAATTTATCAATCGACATGGCGCCCTCAAACTAACCCGGAACCAACATTACAGAGTCGGTTATGCTTAATTCCGGCTCATGGGTGCTCCCGAATGGGATATTTTTCTCGCCTGCTAGCAGGGTGCTGAAAAATGGTTCCGTCGCGAGCATTTTGAGGGTTTCGGCGAAACGAGGCGGAGACGAGGAAAAAACCGGATGCGTATCCACTAAGATACGTTGAGGATTTTTTCGTTGGCTCGAACGAAGTTGGAGCCAAACCATCGAAATGCGCAACAGGAAATCATTTTTCACCACCCTGCTAAGAGTATTTCGTAGGCTCAATTATTAAATGGGGCGATTAAGGGATACGAATAACCTGCCCTGCCACCAGTGTCGACCCGCGCATCTTGTTGGCTCGCTTCACCTCGGCTATCGACCGACCATACCGAGAGGCGATCGAACCGAGAGTCTCCCCCTTACGCACCTTGTGAGTCCGGGGCGGTGGAGGGGCAACAGTTTTTTTCGTTGGAGCTGTCACCTTCTCAACCGACTGAGCTGGACTAGGTTCTGTGATGGCTTCCACCATAGCGTCCGGGCGAGCTGATTGACCACCCAACGATGCCCCATTTCGAGGAACCAGTAGGACCTGCCCGATCGAGATATCACCCGTCGTAAGACGGTTCATCTGAGCGATATGCTCAGGAGTCGTATTGAATCGAGCCGCTATGGACTGCAAAGAGTCTTTGCGAGTAACTCGATACATCTTTCCCTCGCCCGACGACGTCGTAACGATTCGTGACTTGATCGGCTCGGGGGTTCGAACTTCGTTCATCCTATCCGTGTGCTGAACGGGAACTTGGAGAACATATCCAGCGGGTATCTTGGCAGATCCCTTCCATACCGGGTCTAACAGCGCGTAATTAGCCTCCTTGAGACTCTCAAGGGGAACCCCCAGTTGCCTTGATGCTTGCGATGTCGACATCGGCTTTTTTACCGGATAGGCGACCAGACGGAGTGGCGGCTGTACCGAAACCTCAGGAAAGTATTTGTCGTGCTCCTGAAATATCTCAACGGCCGCGAGGAACTCCGGATAGAAGTTGGTGGACGCGAATCCGAAAAACCGCTCCGACGGATGTTCAATGATATCAGCGATATTTGAAGTGCCAGCAGCACGAAGTTTAGAGCGAACCCCTCCGACACCGTGATTATACGAAGTAATCGCCAGAGGCCATGAGCCGAGCTCTTGGTACGCGAGGCGAAGATACTCAGCCGCCCCTCTCGTTGCCTTCACGGGATCCCTTCTCTCATCGACATAACGTCCTACAAGCATTCGATGAGAGCGCGCAGTGCGAGGCATGAACTGCCAGATGCCGGCGGCCCCCACACTGCTGTACGCCGTGTAGTCAAAGGAACTCTCAATAAATGGGAGTCGTGTGAGCTCCTTCGGAAGGCCATATTCCGATGTGAATATCTGCTCCATGACCGGCAGGTACTTCCACGCTCGACTAATCGCTTGTGCGTACCGTTCCCGAATGCCGGTCTGCGTTCGAATCAGATCTTCATCCAACAAACGTCGATACGAGCGGGAGCCTTCAGGAACCGTCTGCATTTTATCAACAAAGCTCTCCTGAAACGGTGTCGATGGGTCCTCACCGTTCACAAGCTGACGTATCTGCTGCTTCATCGAGAGGACGGTCTCCTTCTCGACTCGATCCTTATATCGCTCCAGCTCAACGTCGTTCATGGTCTCCGCTTCCGCAGAGAAATCCAGGACACCGAATACGACCTGGGGGAACTCACGGTGATGAATGACCACCTGATTACGCCCGTACTTGGCGAAGACATCCTTCCAAAAATCAACCCGCCCCCTCAGCTTAGGCGGAACCTGAAATGGTCCGGATACACTGGACTCGCGCATGCCAGTTTGAAGACCCAAATTGGAACCGAATCCCGGGGTTGCGTCAGCGGAGTAGGCGGACCCTACCATGAGCGTAGAAAAAACCAGGAATAAGCAGGAAACTCTCTTCATGAGGTCTACAGTACGGGTTAACGACGAATAGCACGCTCCTTCTCAGAGCTCTCTTTAAAATTGACATGGACATCCCATGCGCACAACCAGTAGTTGTAGCTGAACGCACAAAATGTCCACTTTTTGTTGGAAAATACTGCAGTGGCTCCAGGCCACGCCTCCTACTTGGATGTGCAGCGAGCGGCGTCGAGATCAGACTCGCTCATTGAGGTAGTTTCCTCAGCGTTGGCCGCCACGAAATCCTTGAGGTTCTCTGGGACTCCGGAATCCTCAAAGATAGCCTCAACCGGACACTCGGTCTCACAGGCGCCACAGTGAATGCACTCATCGGGGTTAATCATGAGCATTCCGACATCATCACCCTTAGCCTCGCGGCCGTACTTGTCGTTATATTCCTTCTTCTTGATGTTGTAGAAGCAGTCGACTGGGCAAACCTCAACGCACGAACGATCCTTGGTGCCCAGACAATTTACAGTAACAACGTAAGCCATGTGTTCTAACCCGTGGTAAAAATCTTGTACGGTCGGATGCTACACAATTAAAGCGTTAGAAAAAAGAGAGAGAGAGCTTCCCACCAACCTGGGAGGTGAGAAAAGTGGGGGTATACTCGTGACTTCCAAATAGATCCGGGACCACCCAAGGAGAGAGGCAGCCATATCACCACATCTAGTTCAGCGTCCGAAAAGTTTTTTCACTCACACTCGATTGGAAGCCGCTAACGGCTGTTAGTTCTGGATGCCTTTGACGTTGAAAATACTATAGAAACCAGAAGCGGGTTGGCGAAAATCTTCTGAACGAGGAAGGCGTTTCGTCAGCTTTAGGGGTTCTGTGACGAGGGTGATTGCGTTCGAATGAATGTCAGCAAAGCACCCCTAAGTGGTTAATATAGCGACTTTTAGCTGTGAACTGGACTTCGTCCACGTCGAGCTCGGCGGAATGGCAACCTCCATCACTTATTGATATTTCCTCGGTATCGGGATACAAGGATGCTTCCAGTTTTCTGCTGGCCCGATCGCCAAGTTGGCTAAGGCAACGGTTTGCAAAACCGTCATTCCCCGGTTCGAATCCGGGTCGGGCCTTACTGTATCTTCCTATCAAAACTTAACTTCATTAAGATTTCGATGACGGGTTAGGGAAAGCCCTAACAACCCTACCTCTCTCGATCAAAACTTAACTTCATTAAGATTTCGATGACGGGTTAGGGAAAGCCCTAACAACCCTACCCCTTCCTATCAAAACTTAACTTCATTAAGCATTGCGATGACGGGTTGGGGAAAGCCCTAACAACCCTACACCTTCCTATCAAAACCTAACTTCACTGAGGATTGCGATGACGGGTTGGGGAAAGCCCTAACAACCCTACACCTTCCTATAAAAACTTAACTTCACTAAGCACTGCGATGACGGGTTGGGGAAAGCCCTAACAACCCATGCCAAGCCTCTGCCACCAAAACGTCGCCACGCTCGGATGTGGACAGTCCTCATCGCTAGCAACCCCATCTCAAAATGCCGTTCGGATCCTGTCGCTCAAACCATCCCTTGTCAGAGAGAACCCGCAAGTCCACACACCGTTCTGATTCAAACGAAAGGTGTCTGTCCTGAGAGACTTACTGGCTCCGTTTCACCGCTACTTTTAGAGCTGTCGAATCATCACAACGAAGGTACCGGTGTATGCAGGCGATTGCCAACAAACAGCATCCGTCACATGCCTCTCGCGTCGGCGACGAAACACCTCGTTGTCACGATGAGTAACGTTTTGTCTATGGAAGGAGATCCCATAGCGGTGATAGAAACTTTTCATGGCTGAATCCCCTGTTTCTTTTGCTCTCCAGCTCACATACGTCTTTTTTTGGGTGGCTCTTTTCGTGCCATCATCCCTCCTCTTTTTCGGGCTTTTGTCACGAGTACAGGAGATCCCGAAGGACGTGTCATGGGCACTTGCCAAGGTCATCGGTTTTTTTGGTTTCGCCTGGATCATCGCGGCGCCAGCGTCGGCCGGATTATATGAACTGCACGATGGGTGGATTCGGATTACCTTTGTCGCGTTAGCGCTCGCCGGAGGGTTCCTGATGTGGCGCTCCCCTCTTTTTCGCGGCGCGTCCATCGGAGAAAACATACGCGCGATCCTGATCCCGGAGCTGCTGTTCCTCTTCATATTCCTCGCCTTCACCTTTATTTGGTCACTCCACTGCGTGCTAGGTGGAGGAGAGAAGGTGATGAACTTCACGTTCCTCAATTTCTTTATTCATAACGATCAGCTTCCTCCACAGGACCCGTGGGCGGCTGGCATGCGGATGCAATACTACTACTTCGGTAGCTTCGCCCACGCGCTGTGGCACCGCGTCAGCGGAATCCCATCAGCGGTTGGGTATGGACTCGCGGTTTCAACAGACGCGGCTGGGTTGGCGATGGTGTGTTACGCCATTTTACGACTCGCCGGATTACGGAAGCTTCGGGCCTCTGTCTTCGCCGCGATATGCCTCTTTGCAGGAAACGTCCAAACGATCTGGTCGGTTGTGGTAGAGGGCGATCGGATACACTCAGACCTGTTCTGGAAAAGTAGTCGAGTCTTTGATCAGGGGCACTTCAGCGAGTTTCCGCTGTGGAGCTTCGTCTTCGCTGACCTGCACGCTCACAACATTGGGCTTTTCCTGGGTCTAGCCTGCACGTTCTTCCTTCTCGCGTTATTCCGTTCCTCAGACAAACGGTCATCATGGGGCATAGCGACCTTCCTTGGATTCACCGCAGGAATGGCGCCCATCTCCAACACATGGGATGTCTTCATGGTCATGACGATATTCGTCGCCGTTGTGTTGAGCGAGCCGCGTCGGGTGCTAACCCTCATCCCTCAACTTGGGTGGGCCGGTGTGGTGGCGCTTGGTACCTGCGCCCCATTTTTCCCGTCAATCATAGGATCAAAACCAATTCAGGTTGGGATCCTCAAGGGTGAGTGGGTGACGATCGGACAGGTGTTCCTCTTCCTCGGATTCCAACTCGCTCTTGTGCTCCTCGGCGCCGTACCTAGGCTCCGAGAGGGCGCGTCAGTTCGCCGTTCCGTTTCAGCAGCTTGTATCTTCTGCGCGACACTCGCGCTTGCCTACGGTATCCATTACTGGATAGGAAATCCCTTCTCTGCGGCACAGCTCGCGGCTCAAGGCGTAGCGGGGCTCCTCTTGGTAGTCGTCGTCATCAACCCATCAGTTCCACTTCTGGCGCGCCAACTCCTACTCGCGAGCGCCCTGCTCATGTTCACAATCGAGTTTGTCGTTGTGTTCGACCGCACGATCACCCTCTTCAAGATCTACTTTCAACTCTCAGCTCTCCTTTGGCTAGCTGGACTTATCTGGATCGCGCGTCAGGATACGATCGTGGCAAAGGTGACCAGATTCGCTCAAGCGAGTACCATCTGTCTCGCGCTCACCTCGGGGGTGCTCCTACTCAAGACAACGCTTCCAGACTTCATGAGACGACTCCGAGAGCCTAATCTTGACGGCATGATAGCTATCCTGAATTCCGAGCGAGACATGGGGAGGCTACTCCAATGGATCTCGCCTAACATTCCAGGTTTTCCCCGCATTCTCGACGCGTGGGGCGCCGGAGGTCTTGGACGCGTGACGATGAATCTCGGATTTCCGAACTTCGCCCACTGGGAGGCCCATACCGTTAAGCGAGGAGTGCCACATGAGGAGCTCATCAGGAGGCGAGATCTGATCAACGAATTCTACACAACCTCAGACGCGAAACGGGCCTTTGAAATCCTACGAGACAACGGCATCGACTATTTCGTGGTGTCTAACACCGAGCGACAAACCTATCCTGAGAGTAGTGGTTCCACCGCTTTTCAAAAGTTTGACTCTTACAGCGAGTTTTTTACCTTACTACATCGAGAGGGAGGAGCAGCTTTGTACGCTCCTAACGTGAGATGACCTACATTCCACTTCTGATAGCCGTAGCGATATTTGTCCTAGACCTCGTCGAGAGACTAGCAACTTTCAGCACACCTCTCACCTTCTACCTGTGGGTTACTGGACTGGGGGTGATCACGGCCTCAGTCATCTATTCGTGCGTCATGGTCGTTGCCAAACGCTCCTTCTGGAAACTCAATAGTTTCCTTGGAATGGTAGCTGTGATTATCCTCCTGGCCACTATACTGCGTCCTCCACTCTCCGATTTCGACAAGCCAATCAGCATGCATCAAGAGTCCACTCGACAAGCGTCGTGTGGAGTCGACAAGCTCAACGGAGAAAACGGTAGCATCAAAGCGGCCTACTCATGGTGTTTCCTCGGCTACAACACGAGGCAATACATACCGCAGGCGGTGCTCTTCAACTTCTTAGGGCCAAGCACCTTTGCGCTGAACGCGCCGTACCTCTTTTTCGTCGTGCTAGGGTTTATTGCCTACGCGATCGGACTCAAAACAGCTATCGATAGGGGGTATGGCGGCTACCTCTTGCTGATGACCGCTCTCCTGGTGCCACTGCAATCGTACTATTATTTCTTTCTGACCTTCGCCTACGAGCAGTCGGTTTTCCCGTTCGGTCTAACCCTCCTTACCCTCGGGATGTTGCTCCAGTGCGCCTTCAACTTTAACATGTGGAACATCGGCCTCGCCCTCCTCTCCATCCAGTATTTGCTCTTCTCATACACCCCAGCGGTGTCGGTCTACTTTTTCGCTGCGGGGATTCTAGCGCTCATTACCCTTGGCTCCCTACCAACTACACGCTCTCGCTGGAGTGCCTTCGCGGTTATTATGATCTATGCGATCGCCCACTTCGGGGTAAGCCTAGCTCACAGAGCGGATATTCGTCTGTTCGAGGAATCCCAATACTCACCCTCAAATGTCGAATCGACCCTCGCTCCCCTCTTCAAGGCTATCTTCTATACCCGATTCGGAACGGATTGGGCACATTCAAGCGCGTATTCAGTGGCCATCGCCGCGGTCGGACTTCTTCTCATCTTGCTTCTGACAAACTACAGACTTCGAGTCCTCGGGCTATGTGCGATCGGGTGGAGCGTTGCTCACCTGCTGCTCGCAGCCTACTCCAAGGGCTACGCGGCTCCTCCGATCCCGTTCGCGCTGCATAGGGCGCTTCCAATCTTACCTGTTTTGGGGATAGTCATATTCTTTGGATTTGGAGCGCTTCGTACCAAGCGCCCTCGGGTTCTCTTTCCTGTGGCGTGCGTCGTACTCCTCGGGCTCCACCTGACCCTAGCGTTCTACCAATCTCGCACCTACGCCGCTGACCTCAAGTCAAGAAGAACTCACAACTTCCCCCACGCTGAAGTGTTGGATCAGATTTATGGCCAGCTAACTAACAAAAAAGTCGACCACCTTACCCTCGGGGCTTTCTTCGCAAGCACACCCCATGTCCAAACCTTTCCTGATTACGCATCGTACTACTTTCCAAATGCGGAACATACAAGGAGCGCGACACCGGTAGCCCCGCCACGACCAAACCCAACAGATCCCTTTGTAGGGTTGTATGTTGGTGGAGCCGATGAAACCGAGCCGTTTATTACGGGAATGAAAGCTTTGCCTGATGGCATGGTGCTCGGACAGGTGATTCGACTACCTCAGGTGAAGAACGCACCACAAGCGATCGTTGCGTACACCTATGAACGCAAGTCGCCGTCTAACGGAGCGGCCTCACAATAAGGCAACGCCTAGAGGCGATCACGAGAATTTGGAGAAGGTCGTATGTCGCATCAACCGATTCAAAATTATAGACGAGACATCGATGGTCTTCGGGCTATCTCCGTACTCATAGTCCTGGCCTTCCATGCATTCCCCGAATGGGTACCTGGCGGCTTTATCGGCGTCGATGTGTTCTTTGTAATCTCAGGGTTCCTCATCACCGGGATTATCCTGAATGACATTGAGGCCGAACGATTTACGATCCTGAGATTTTATCACCGCCGCGTGAGGCGAATATTCCCGGCTCTGGTTGTTGTACTGCTACTCACCCTCATCGCCGGATGGTCCCTCCTTAGCAATGACGAGTACAAGCAGCTTGGGTGGCACGTTTTCGCGAGCGGTCTCTTTTTTCAAAACATCTCTCTTTTCACAGAGGCTGGCTACTTTGACATTGCGGCCGACTATAAGCCGCTACTCCATCTCTGGTCACTCAGTGTTGAGGAGCAGTTCTACCTCGCCTACCCTCTCTTTATCTTTCTCATCGCCCGCTCTCGCCTCCTTGCACCCTCGATAGCCTTCATCGCGGCGCTCTCATTCGGCGCCTGTATGTTCCAGACCTACATCAGGGCCGAGGCAGTAAACTCATTTTTCCTCCCTCAGTATCGCTTTTGGGAGCTCATGGCAGGCTCGCTGGTTCACATCGTCACGCGTTCCAAGAAGGGATTTTCGTTCACATACCTACCGCCGGTTGGCGTGATCCTTCTCGGTATAGGAGTCGCGTTCACCAATAGGTCTATCCCCTTTCCGGGATTCATAACCCTACTTCCCGTTGTCGGTGCCATCTGCGTGCTATTGGGCAACCCAAACTCATGGTTCTCTTCACGACTACTCGGTTGTGGTCCCATGGTGGCTATCGGTTTAATCAGCTACCCGCTGTACCTCGTTCACTGGCCTCTCTTCTCGTTCACCCGAATCCTTACAACTCAGGAGCCCTCCGTGCTCACGAAGTGGTGGCTGATTCTCGGCTCATGCCTAGGCGCGACATTGATCTACTTCCTCGTTGAGCGCCCTCTACGATTCGGAGCCTCAAAATCAAAGAGCAGGTGGCTCGACTGGCGCACTATAGCTCTCCTGTCGAGCATGGTTATCGCGATATGCGCCGGCTTCTACGTCTTTCGCAATGGAGGCATACCCTCTCGATCCGTATCCTCACATCTCGGTCGACACGTGCACGACAGAATTTCGGTCGGTATTGAGATTGAGAATCGCTACAAACACCTGAGTTGTGACCAAGAGGCGCTAATTGACCGCGGCGCCCTGCCCGCGTGCTCAATGTATGGCGCAAAAGACGCGCCTGACACAATCGTTGTCTGGGGAGACTCTCACGCGGAGGCTTGGGCAAGCGTATTCTTCGATATTGCGAAGAGATTTAACAAACGGGTCATACTCTTCCGCCTCCTTGGATGTGCCCCAATGCTAGATGTGGTCCGCACGGATGGCCAAGCTCATGCTCAAAACTGCATGACCTCAGTCCGCGCGAAAGCGATCGTGGATTCGATCCAAAACCTGAAACCTAAACATGTCTTTCTGGTCGCTCGATGGAGTCTCTACGCCAACGGGTGGTATGTGGGAGGCAAACTACAACCAGCTACTCACTATCTTTCCACGGATTCCTCCCAAACCGCGGATGTTGATGTTAGTAGAAAAGCCATTGCGACTAAGTTACCTCAAACCCTCTACGCGATAGCGCAAGCCGCTCCGGTAACGTTCATCAAGACTATCCCCGTTTTGAAAGCAGATGTTGAGGCGATCTTTCTTGGGCGTAACACTGCAACAACGCTCGCCGAGCACCGTGAGTGGGAACGCTTCACCGACGGTATACTTGATACGACCATTCAGGGGGCCTCGCCGTCTCTGCACCCGATAACCGTATTAGATCCGGCGCAGCTTCTCTGCTCGGCGGAACAATGCGCGTTCGCGATTAACAATACCGTGATGTACAAAGATGATAATCACATCAGCCCTCAGGGTTCTCTGCTCTTTGAGAACGAGATCCTTCGTTTGATTCAGTGAGAGAGAGGGAAATCCTCTCATCTCACGGGATTTGATTATGTGCCGAGGACACAAATACCCATGATAGGCCGACTTCTGCTTAGTACACGAATTCTGATTATTCCCTACCTCATCGCGTACGTCGTCGCGGGCCTCGATACCCAAGAAGGGCTCAAGCAAAAGGCCTCGGCTCTCCAAGACCTTCGGTACTATGAACGCGCGGTTAACGATACCTTTCAAGGAGCAGGCCCCTACTCGGTTCTCGCTATCGGACCAGGGTTCCTCTACCCTCCCCCTTCCCTTCTCATTGTTGAGCCTATCAAAGCTATTCATGACGAAGGGATGAAAGAAAGAATTGTGATGAGCCTCAATTATCTCATCATCGCGACCATGATCTGGGGACTGATTGGCTACTTTAAACTTTCACACCGAGAGGTGTGGTATTGGTACATCCTCGGTCTATGGTTCGCTCCATTCCTAGAATCGGCCTATCTGGGCCAAATTAACGTGGTGCCGCTCGCTGGCCTCTCGCTTTTTTTTCTGTTCCTCACGCGCCGACCGCTTATCGCTGGCGCCGGTCTTGCCATCGCGACCTTTAGTAAGGTGTCTCCAGGTCTATTCTTTCTCTATGCCCTGCTTACTCGAAGATGGCGGGCATGCGCCGCGGCCGCTATGAGCTCTTTGGTCTTATGCTCTCTAGCCGCGCTCCGCTACGGAGTCGCTCCATTTCTTGAATACCCAAAACTTCTTGCATGGCTTTCGACTCAAGTCACCCTCGGAACAAACCCCCAGTCCTTCGAAGCTAGAATAGTATGGCTGCAACAGGTGACGGCGGCGCAACCCGAGTACTTCTGGTGGCTCTCTCCATTAGTTCTCTTCTGTCAGGACATTTTTTTACACCAACGGGGACTCAACTGGTATCTGTGCGGTGTAATCTTACTATCGGGCATACTTCTGTATAGGTCTAACAACGAGCGACATCCTTCCTTTGTGATCTTTATGCTCGCTATGATCCTCGCGCCAAACGTCATGTGGTACCACCACTACACCCTCATGCTTCTCCCGCTTCTTATATGGATGGGGCACTCACAACTCTCGCCACGAGTCGTGTGCTGGTGTCTTCTTGGGCTTTTCATCATGCAGATAGATCGTTGGCAACTAACTCACGGATTCCTGATCCATCTCTTTGGGCACCTCTCCATAATCAGACTCCTCACCCAACAGGTGAGGCGATGTATACTCCCTTCCAAACTGGCGAAGGCATAACCTCCACTGGTGCCCACGTGCATGGTCCTTTGTCAGGAATAGTTCGTTAAGACATAACCGAGCCCCAGCTTGGGGCAGAGAGCTGGCGGGGGATACACTACCACCAATCGAACGATCACCGAGATGGTGGCGCTGTTTCAAAGAGCACCGCAAGGAGCGGCGGAATACCTGGGCCCTCTATAACGATCTCCCGTCCCGCTGGATACTGGGACCGCAATCGCCCCTTTACATCATCTCGATTGGCATTGCCAACAAGCACGTCCAACTTCCGCGGACAGTCCTCGAGCGACACGACAGATGGAACCTGCTGTGCCAGATCTGTGTAGCGATAGTGCCACGTGGAGGTAGTAATCGTAGGCTTTACGATGGGGTCCTCTCCCGCGCGCGTCTCATACGCCGGGGTATACGCGATTCGCCCTCCGGAGTCCCTAACAAGATCATACACCCCATAGAAGATGCTACAATCATGCTCCGGTGAGAGGTTTATGATGAGGGTATCGGGCGCGACATAAGCTCTCAAACTCTCATTAAAGAGATGCTGCGTAGGTCGTGCCGCTGGACGGGAGAAGAACGCCTGTGTTTGATAGAACCAGAGAAAAACAGCGGTAACTACGAACACCGTACCCTTCAGGAGCTTCCCGATACGGGGGAACTTGGGCGAGAACAAGGTATCCACACACCATAAGAACTCAAGCACGGCGAGAAATGACAAGAACACGAGCGCGAACGACACTCGACGCTCCTCCATCCCTGTGATGAGGGCCGGCACAAGTCCTCCAACTATCAGACCAATGCAGATAAGCGCGAAGGGCTTTCGGATCATGAAAAGAAGGTGAACGAACGTAAGCGTCATGAAGAGCACGCCCAAGGATGGAATCGCGCGGCCAGGCTGGGGGGTTACGTGCATGGTATAGTGTTCAGGAATCACCGGACCGAAATACAACGCCCTCAGAAACGTGAGGAGCTGCTTCCACACATTGAGGAGGGATCCCAGGAATGATGGGCCCTCTTGCAGGGGTTGTATCTGCGCGAACGGAGGTATGAGACGGAACTCATCGAAATAAAGGCCATATATGAAGGAACGAATAAGAGCGAAGAGAGCCAATCCCGCGACGACCAACACGAACTTTCTGCGATGTCCTATCCACTCCCGGTTTTCCCATACAAGAGCCCCGCACATCCCCATCAGGGGCCCCAGCGCTATCAGCTTTGCCGAGGGATACACAAATTTAGTAACGACGATGAGAAGAGCGACCGCCCCGAAACTTCCCCATGTCCGTTTGCTGAACGCCGCAAAGCTCGCCCACGCAAGCAGTACCCCAACACCTACCGGCAGATGGTGAAGGGTCGGGAGTCTAGACCACTGTAAATCCAACGGTCCAAATCCATAGATGACGAGCGCAAACATCGCGGCGAACGGGCCGCGAAGGTATCGCATAAAAAAGTACACCGCCCAACAACAGACCAAGCTGATTCCCACGCCGAGAAGTCGTTGATCGAGATCGAATAGAAGGGGATGGTCAACCCGCGTAAAGAGATTATGCAATACGGTCCACGACATCCCTGAGGATTGCTGACTGAGAAGCTCCAACTCTTGCTGAACCATGAACGTCCACGAGGCGGCCACAATGCGGTGACCACAACTCTCGGTGTCCCATGCGGGAGGGTTCGTATTCAGTTGATAGAAACGGGTCAGCGCTATCGATACGAAGATAATCGTGACAACAAGGATCTCTCCGATCCATGGGGTATGGTTCCCCTCAGCGACGGGATCAATCCAACGCGATGACAGCGCTGAACGATTCCTCTTCCACAACAAAGCGAACGCCATAAAAGCGGTGAGTGCGGCGGCCAGGTGAAAAAGAATCCCTGACGATACATCACTGCGCAGGGCAAAAAACTCTCCACCACACGCGAGGGCCAACGAGCCAAGGTACAAGAAGCCCCATAGAGGAAGCGACCGTGTCACGAGCAAAAGTATCGTGATGAATCCAAGAGCTCCAAAGGCCGCGTATAGTGAATAGGTGTATAACTCAAAGGGGAGGCCCCATTGAAACTGAGCCCTTACCGCCTTCTCAATGGCTGATACCGGACCTGCCAGGCCCGAAAGGCAGGTCAATTGATTGGACGCTGACCACAAACACTCGGAGCGTAAAGACCAGAACGCGCCAGCTAGCAGCGCAAGAGCGAAAACCTGAAAGAAAAATATAGTTCTTCGAGCCGTTGGCGAATTCATATGTGGTCGTTTACCGGTTTAACGTCGATCGAGGCCACGTGCGGCCCCAAACTGCCCCCCGAACCGCGACCTTACAAGGTCAAGACGACGGACCTTTACGTGGATGAAATGACTCTATGAGTCGCGGCTACCAGGCACGTAGAATGCCGTCACACAACGCGGTTAAGAATAGCCCAGTTGACCCGCCCACGCACCAACGAAAAGTCGCTCAGCATGAGAGGATAAAGGGCTCGTTCTGAGACGCAGGCATCGGGAAGAGAACCTCACGCAGCCCATGCGAAGGCATCCATGAAAGGAGACCGATATCGACATCGCGTCTATCGAGAACTATGCGATTCTGCTATCGATTTCTTAAATCAGCGAAGATGAAATGAAAGATGGGTGGCCATGAAAGAGAGAAGACATAGCGCAAAAAACTGGGGCCTCCTCGTAGCCTCCTCTCTTATGAGTATCGTGGTCGGTATCTTTCTCTATTCGCGAGCAACGCAGACCCCGCAGGAGAATGACAGCGAATCATACCAGACCGTCCAGGAAGCGGAAGCTATCGTCAAAGGATGTCATCGCTATGGTCTGATCGAGTACTCACACCATCCGATCGGCCGCGCCTACCTTCTAACCCCCTTCATCGGACATCTCGACCGGCTAGAGCGGGTGCCGCTTGTCATAGGTGTGATTGCGGCGGCTCTCACCCTCTTCGCGTGCCTTATGGTGCCCGCGCCACTCCTCGTTAAAGCACCGATCATTGCCACCTTCACGGCGCTTGCCTGGCAAGGTGGATTCATTGGATGGGTCGGAAATCTCCACCAACACTCATACAATTTCTCAATTACGCTTCTCCTCATCGCTGTCGGTGTCTCTGTTCGGCGTTCATGGCCAGCTCTGGCGGCCCTCGCGTTCATTGCCGGGTGGATCGGGTACGATTTCATATTCATATATCCCTTCACCATCGTGACGGTACGGTTTCTCTACTGGTCGACTCGAGAGAACAATGGTTGGGTACGGGCAGCGTGGGCCGCCATAGGCGAAACATGCCTCTTTCTCGCGGTGTTCACCCTCGACATGACCCTAAAGTTCGTCCAGAACACGCTCTACTTTAGTAGCGCCGTCATGGCTCAGCAGGACCTCTTCCTGAACATCCTCTACCGCACCAGTGCGGAGAGCTCCGCCTCGATGACGCTCTCATGGCGTTTCGAGAAAGCGGCTCGGCTAGTCCACGCTTATTTCAACTCGTTTATCACGGGCGACAGATTGAGCCACAGGGAATCGCTCCTCGCGATATGCGGGTTTTCACTCCTGATCGTGTTGGCTCATATGTGGCGAGTGATGAGAGCTCGTCAACACGTCGGCTTGTCGCGACGCTGGGCCGTCATCATCGTGGCTATGGTATCATCATCACTGACCATACTCGGGTGGCTCTTTCTCGCTCCAAACCACGCCGAGCCTCACGTCAGTCTATTTGCTCGCCTCCTCCTCATCCCTTGCATCCTCCTTCCACTCTGCTTATCTCTCGGATTCGCCTACACACGATCCGATCCAACTCCCGCTTCCACCATACAAGCAGGCGCGGGCGTAGGTCTCTTCTTGGTATCAGCGAGCATATTTTTCTTCCTTCCCTCCCTAGCTAGTGGAA
>JAIXQT010000284.1 GCA_027485595.1 Pseudomonadota bacterium
ACAGACAACCCCCTCATTTGCTCTGAAATGGGTCCATTCTCTAGGAGGAGTTCCACAATACCTTGGTGACCTTGGCCCGCAGCGTCGCGGACAGACAATGCCCTCATTTGCTCTGAAATGGGTCCGTTCTGTAGCAGTGCACGCACTTGGTGCATGTCACCTTGTTGCGCAGCTTGGCGAATTTGAAGGTCCATGTTTTATGACTCCCTACACAGAAAAAGAAGTGCGATCCCTCCGGTGATCTTGTCGTAGTGCGTGTTCGTCATACACTTCCCACGTCTCACATCACGTGTTCACGTGCACTGAAGCAACCCTCCCAGCCTCCAGAGCTGGTTTGATCAACGCCACTTGAAGTGAAGGCGACTTACCCTCTTCATCACGTGTGTGTACCTCGGTGTTAGAGACAAAGGAGGTGCCCATTATTCGGGTAGCCCGCGCCTCTGTTTAATCCTGAGCGAAATAGCAACGCGATTTTTTCTGAAAGTCGCTGCACAAAAAAATGCCTCCTCTTTTACTCGACTACTACAAGCCTACTCTGCCAGCACACAGGCACCTGTCTGCCGAAATGTTAAAAAGTTGCTGATTTTGAGGGAAGCCCTTTTACCTGCATGAACCGCACACTCTGACGCTCAAAGTGGTCGTTCCACAAAATGAGTGATTCAAGAACTTTACGTTTTGTGGACCGCTGCGTTAAGGTCAACACTACCAGCACCAAGACGCAACTGTACTACCTAGTTGCTCTCAAAGGGTACAACCGTTGCAACTTCAGCACTGCCATGCCAACCATCGAAGAACAGGTGCACTACAGACACGAACGCCGTTGGGTAATCCTCGTACCTCAATAATCAGGCAAATTTACCCCTATGGCTTCCGCAAGGCACCTCCGTTTGTAGTCGCTCACGTAAACAAACCAACCGAGAGGAGGGAGGAGCTTCTTGGGCCACGTCTGGTAAGCTGCTTTGATCACGTCCATGCGAAAGTATGACGCGGCCTTTGCTAGGAGCCACCTCAGTTGAGTACGAAACCTTCCCACCGGCACGACAGGCCCCAGTCGGCGGAGCTCTTCACACACAGCTTTTTCGGGCGTCTCCGGGTCAGCGTCCTCGTCGTTCCAACCCCACTGCTGTTCAAACTCTGACCAGTGCTCAAGCGCAGACTCGAGCTCTGTCCGTGGAAACCAAAACTCCTCGTCGTCTTCGCCTGGAGAAGGTAAAGGAGGGGGCAGGGCCTTCCTTGCGGTCTGGAACGGAGTCTCGTACAGAATGTCGACCAAGTCAGGCCTTCCGTGCCTTACCAAAAGCTCGTACAGAGGAGGTAAGTACGTATCGGGGTAAGCGTGACTCTCCCAAACCGCCGTCGAGACTTCTCGGACGATGTCAGCGTCATCTCGAAAGGGGTCTTGATCGAGCATGCGGCTCACACTCTCATTACGTCGCAGTCTCGAGCAGTGGCACTGGTTGAGCATACCTTTCTCAGCGTGATTCCCGCAGCGGGTTGGCGGGTTGGATCCCACAGAAAAGGAAGCGCTCACACGGCAGCCGTCCACGCTACACTTGTAGGGCATGTACACGTACACACGCACACCTGCACGCAAAGTGCTTCATTCCGTCAGTCCCGGTCAAACCGCTTGACAAACGCAGTGCAACAACTGCTTGTAATGGCAGTTTCTAAGTAGGCGCTGGTGCCACACAGCTTGTTTGACCAACGCCATAAGGCGACTTACCCTCTTTGTCACATTTTTTCCGAAAAGTGTAAGAAAGCCAGTTGCATGCGACGTTCTAAGCTTCTCATGCCCCAGCTGAATCTTGGCAAGATTCCTTCCAAGTTCAAGTCTTCAATCAAATTTGCTTCCGACAAAGAACTCAGCAAATTCGTGAACCACGATATACAAAACGGTCCACAGATCGTCAGTATCCCAGTACCACCCTACCGGCACGCCTTCCTTGTCGATGTCCAAAAAGACAAGATTATGGTTGCAGACTGGAGGGGCGATCGGTACATAACCAGGGGCATAAAAGGAGACGCTAACTACGATCCAAACTGGAAGCAGTACTCTGAACTGATGAAGCTACTGATAGAAAAGTATCACCGACGACTTACCACCTACCCGGTGGACAAAACCTTGTTTGAAGTGTCCATGCGTCACCACCTAGCCATGGGCGGAGGGGGCTGTTCTTTCTATCTCTTTGCGTGGTTGCCTACCCAAACACAGTACAGTAAGTACGAGGTTTGATTCCCTGGGAGGTTATGTGCACCCCGCTTTACAGGTTGTCGATGTTAAACGTGAGATTTCGAGAGAAACAAGTACCCGTCAGATCCTGGATCAGTAGGAAAAAGTCGTTCTTCCACTCGAATAAATCGCTGTACACAGCCGTCCCCACCTGTTTGAAATTTTCCCTGTACAGCTCGTAGGCCGCGTCGTCGAGAGTATTTGGGTCAGTGCTTTTGATTTCGCGGAGCAGGTCTTGCGGGATGCGGTGACCCTTGCCAGCCGCAGTTAGGGCTTCTTCCCACCTCTTGGTGTCGGGTAACGTCGTGTCGAGGTACTCTCTAATAGAGGGGTCGATGTGGCGGTACAGCTGTTTGATAAATTCTTCGAGCTTGTCTGTGACGTACCCCTGCATCTCGTCCTTGACATCTGTCAGTTGGGAGAAGCGACGAAGCCCACAGTGTTTTAGGTCGTAACCCGACACAAACACACACGCGGCCAACAACGCGCGGACAAACTCGCACGAACCCAGGGCGAGCTTGACAGCCTCGACGCCGTGATCTTCTCTCATGAGGAGACTGAGACGCTCGGCAGAGGACGTGTCGTACAGGTGCAGGCGAAAGAGGTTTTTCCATTCTCTTAACAGCTGCTTGGTAGGGGACTGATTAAACTTACCCGGGGTAGTTCTTGACCCTCGGGATCAACAT
The DNA here is from genome assembly GCA_027485595.1 of Pseudomonadota bacterium. Classification (GTDB taxonomy): domain Bacteria; phylum Bdellovibrionota_C; class UBA2361; order UBA2361; family OMII01; genus OMII01. The sequence goes on from JAIXQT010000284.1 coordinate 2,917, forward strand.
CGACCAGGATGTTGCTTGCGTGAAAGTCTCCGTGGCAACGCACCATCTTGGTATCTCGTACACCCTGGCAGTTAAACGCCGACGCCGATCTGACCACGGCTGTGGTCACGGTCTTGAGAAGACTAAGGTCAGTACCATTTATGATAAAGGTGTTATATGTAACTCCAGGAACACCTTCGACTACACTCGCCGTCACTCCTTGACCTCGTGTCGTGGTCTCTGATCTGTGCAGCAACAGGCGAGGGACACGCGGGAACGCACCAGTGGTGTCCCTCTTTTCCAGCTCGGAAAGCTCTGCGTACAGGGCTGGTAGCTGCGAGCACCCACTTTCAAACTTTACATACAGGCGAGGCACGTCGACGATAAAGAGTCCCATATTGCGGGCCCCCAAATCCTCGCGTAACACACTACACTCGAGGCCTGCCTCCAAGGCCTGCACGAGGAGTTTGCGTGCACCAGACAGAGGGTCTCTAACGGACTTTCTTAAAAGTCTTTCGTCCAAGTAACCGAAAATCAACAATGAACCCTGTGCTCCTTAACGTGCTTCTGTCCTGTATTGGTCAGAGAAAGCAGTACGGTAGACCTCCA
>JAIXQT010000063.1 GCA_027485595.1 Pseudomonadota bacterium
CAAGAACCCTTTTGTTCTCTATGAGGACGCCGTAGAGCGCTACACGGAATTTTTGAACCTTGTCACTCATAGGGCCACGGTACCACAACGGTTGCCGGACCCGCGATAAGATATTGGTGCGGATTGGACAAGTCTACTAGAGTAGAGGCGTAACTACTCTTACTGGAGAATCCCCATGGAGCTTCGAGCCCAGATCCGATCGGTCGCACACTATGTTCCCGAGCGTCGTGTTACGAATGACGATCTCTCACAACTGATGGATACGAGTGACGCCTGGATCACTGAGCGTACCGGTATCAAAGAGCGCAGGTTTGTCGATACGACATGCGCCGGTACCTCCGAATTAGGGGAACGCGCCGCTCGTCTCGCCCTTGCGCAGGCTGGATGGAACGCCCAGGATGTTGACCTCATCGTTATGGCGACCCTCTCGCCGGATCTCTACTTCCCCGGTGTCGGCGTGATGCTTCAACAGAAGTTAGGGTGTCGAACTATTCCGGCGCTCGATATTCGCGCGCAATGCAGTGGCCTTGTGTACGGTCTTTCGGTGGTTGATGGGTACATCAAGAGCCGCCAAGCGAAGAAGGTGCTTCTGGTGTGCGCTGAGGTGCAATCTCCGGTACTCGATCTCACCACTCGTGGGAGAGACATGGCGGTGTTGTTTGGTGATGGGGCTGGCGCTATGACGATCGAGGCGGTTGAGGGCGATGGTTCACACCGTGGCATCCTTGACTCGTTCCTGGGGAGCGATGGCAGTGGCGCTGAGGTACTTTGTATGAAGCTTCCCGGTACCGCGACCCCCGGTTTTATATCCGCGGATGACATCCAACAATCGAGGGTGCATCCCTCGATGGATGGTAAGCTCGTCTTTAAAAACGCGGTGACACGATTGCTTGAGACCGCTGGCACGTTGCTCAAGAGGAATAACCTAACTCCGGAGCAGATAGACCTCATCATTCCGCATCAGGCTAATCTTCGAATTAATGAGATGGTGCGAACCCAGCTCGGGCTGCCGCCGGAGAAGGTGTTCAACAACATACAGAAGTACGGCAACACTACCGCCGCCACGATTCCTATCTGTATGTCAGAGGCTGTCGCTGAGGGGCGACTTAAGCGTGGGGACCTCGTTCTTACCCTCGCGTTCGGTGCGGGATTTACGTGGGGGGGGAATCTGATTCGTTGGTAGGTGGATGCCGCTCGATTCAGATCCTCTGGTGACGAGGATTACTCGGCTCTTCGTAAGATAGGGGCTGAAAGCCCGAAAAGATAGGATCACAACCCCTTTCCAGCCTTGTTGAGAGGGCTCTTGTCGAAGGGCGGAGCGTCGCTATCTGTTTGAATCTGTATGTTTTAGTCGATAAGGGTTTCTCGTATGGGAGCACGTGCGGATAAAATGAACGAGCTGAATTAAATCCCAGAAAATTAGGGCACTACGCGCGCGCATCGCCCCATAACTTCTCTATCGCGGTAGTGGTACCTCCGTTTCTGGTGACCCGAATGTGCAGGGGGAGACAGACTCGCGAGAATGGTTTGCGTTCTAACACGAGGTAAGTTGTGTGTAAGCTCCCAACGATTTCGATGTTCTTCCGTTTGAGCTGTATCGTCGCGATGTGCGCTACCGTGCTCATTCCTTTGCACACAGTGGCAGCGGATGAGCCACCGCTCCCGGCCTGGGCTCCAACTGATACTCGTCGCGAGCCGGACGCTTCACTCTTCCCGTCCCGGCAGGACATCTTTCAAGGTGCTACAGACCGCCCGGCGATTGGACTTCCATCCTCGATGGGTGGTCAGATGCCTTCCTCCGGTACCTTTTTTGATTCCGGCAAGTCCAACGCCGCAGCTAACATCGGAAGTGCGGTACGCAATGCACAAGCAGGTGATCAGTTGGGAGTGTTTCAAGCGGTTGGCGCTGCCGCATCTCAATCGCCTTCAGGTCTTGGTGCGGTCGGGCAAGTTGTGGGAGGTGCCGGGGGTGCTGTGCGCCAGGTCGCCAACACCGTTCAAGCGGGAGCCCAGGTTGTTGGAGCAGTTGGAGCCGTAAACAACATGGTCGGTCAATTTAGGCAGGGCGGTGCAGGGTTCCAAAATTCGCTTGGTCAAGGAGCGATGGGGATCGTCGGTAACACCGTGGGGATGGGGCAGGGGTTCGGCACCTTCGGACAACCGCAAGGGGCAAACCTGCAGGGAATTCTCCAAGGACTTGGGGGGAATGTCGCGGGTGGAATTCTCGGTAATGGGATCGGAGCAGGACCGTTCGGACAATTTGGCGGACAAAACAATCAGGTCCTTCAGGGATTGCAGTTTGTCGCGCTTTTGCAGCAGCTTTTCGCAACATTTTTCCCGAGTGATAGCGCAATGCAGTTCAACAACGCGAACACGGGGCAGAGCGCGCGGGCGGCGTTTGCTAATTTGATGGGGGCGAATGGAGGCGCCACGGGATCAACTGGGAGTTTTCCCTCTGCTAACCTCCCCTACGACGGCTCGTGCGCTAACCCCTCGGGCATAGGCTCGATCGCCGATGGGCAGATTAACCAGAATTTCTCCAACTATGTGATGAGTATCGGAGCTCGGGAGACCAGCTTCTCTGCCAGGGAGGCGAACTCAGACTACTACAATCAGGTCGAAACGGTTCCCGGCCAGTCGTACGCCAATTCTAACGTTCGTCGCGGAGTGCAACAGGAAGGTCTCACGCTTGAGCAAGCTCAGGCGCGATACGGTGACTACGGGTATTTCCAGACGAATCAAGCGGATGTTGAGCACGCCGTCCGACTCGGTGTTCCACGAGATACCGCTTCGGCGATGAACAACGGCGGTGGAAACGGGAATTATACCCCACAGGAACAGGCTCGCGCGACCGCGTTGTACATCCAAGCGTACAATCCCGAAGCCGCTGCGGCCGCTTCTCGCGGTGACTATGACACCGCGAATAGGTTGCTCAACGGCAAGTGGCCTAGTTTGCCAGGCGGTCGTAGCCACCGTCCGGGTAACGACGCGTGTGCGAATCGCTTTCTACAGGGCTCTTCAAACGGTTTGAGTTAAGCGAGCATTCCTGACCGCTGGAACACCTCCTGACCGCTGGAACCCTGACCGCTGGAACACCCTACTTTGAAATATGTCCCGATCGAGCTCTAAGATACTTGATTGGTCGCGAGAAAAGTTTCACGGCGTGACCATTTCCACTGGCTGGTAAGCGCTGGTTAAATGCCGGCCTTATCCTCCGGCGAGGCGAGGCGCGGCGAGGACCACAATGTATCTTCGTCTTTCGACGGATGGTTCCAACTTGGTCAGAAAACAGCAATACAGTGCCTGCCGGTTACGCAACGAGGGGGGCAGGAAATGTAAATCCAGGAGGAAACCACGGAGTAAATGTTCCCGGGGGCCAATCTAAACAGAGCCCCTCCTTAGCCTTTTTGTAACACTCTCGACAACGAGCGAAGATCTGTCTGAAGCGCTCAATGAGCTCCAATCGTCGCTCTCTGTCCCCACAGATGAGGTAGATCTTGCGCTCCTTCTTCTTGGGGATGTGAGGTTTCAAATATGGCTCGCGGAGTAGGACTGCGCGAGGAACGCAACTCTTTCCGGCCGCTCTGCGTGCGTCGGCGTTGGCTCGCTCCGTCTCTCTTACTTGAGCGATAATCCTTTGACGGATCCTCTCAATCGCGGCGGGCTCGGTAATTCCAAAGACCTCTAACCACTTGAAGGGTTTGATTGTGATAGGATGCTTTAATGCTTTCTCTGATGCTGCAAGCTCCTGCAAGAGCCGTGCATCTTGTTTTGGGGAAAGTGAGCGAGAGGGGAGTTGTGGGATCTCTGATACGGGATACCACCGCGCATCGATTGCTATCTCAGCGTCTACCCCGGGTTCGCACGTTAGAAATGCTGACCAGGAATTTATTCCGGGATACTCTTCAATCGAGTCACAGAGCGATGCGTTTGATGGATTGCAGTAGATATATGCAATCCGTTTAATCGCATCGTCTAGGGTCGCAACCTCTGCGACCGTTGGTCGATTCCCCCATAAAGAAAGCGAGGGGAGTTTAAGGAGCGCTTTTACGGCATCGGTCGTCTTCTTTTGAAGCTCCATGTAGAGTTGACTTATTTTGTTACAAGTATTGGACACCGCAAGCGTATGACTATGGTTGTTCATATCAACAAAGTGACAGAGCTCAACCTTACTATCTCGCTATGTTCTTCCGAGGATTCCGAGCTTTAGCTCGTTTGAGGTTTGGGTTGGAGGCATGGGCAGGCTTGCTCGTGCTCGGGGAACGATCTCGTAGATGGTATTATCGGAGAAAGCGCGATTGGCTCGTGGCATAGCTACTTTTCGGAGATGGACACTAAAAGTTGCCCGGAAAAGTAGGGTGTTCCAGATCGGCGGGGCAGTTACAAGGTCTGAGTAATCGCCCGTTTGAAGTTATCGGTAATAGTAGCGAGCTCTCGACGTAGAGAAACTTCGGCGTCGGCGGCGCCAAGAAGGTCTACTTTCCAAGCATATGCCACGGCCTCCGCTTGCTTGGCAGCGTTAGCGATATGGTGTCTAAATTGTGTGGCGAGGCTAGAGGTGTTGATAGTGGCAGGAGTAGCCCACGTCTCATCATAGTGGAGTCTCGCGATATCTCGCTCATCGAAAGGAAGATCACGAATAGCCTTATGCGCGGTAATAAATCTACCGGAGGGGGCATGAAATACCGCGATAGAGGTGCGAAGCGCCCAGAATTGTGTATCCGTCCCTGTTTTAGTTGTCACCACACTAGCTGACACGCTCACGAGGGGTTGCTGAACGCCGGGAGTGATCTCAATGCTGCCTCGGTCACGCGAAAAATCGCGGGTAAACGAAGCAGCTCCGCGAGCGTGTGTCACAAGGTGAGCCGGAATGATGCTGGGGCTCGAGGCGGCTATCATAGAGAACTCCTTTAAGAATGACGGAGGGTTTTGTACGTTGTAGAGCAAAGCCTTCACTAATTCAACAACGAATATGGGGGTGCGCCCGGTAGGGAAAGAGCGCGTAAGGGGCATCGACGAATGCAACGAAAGAACCAATTCAAAAAGACTCATGAATCGCGCCAGAGGCACCAGGCGAGGGGTCGCGCTGGTACCTCTGGGGAGCGGGTTAAGAACTCATTGTTCATCCAAGGCAGCCGACGCGACAGTCAGGACCTCTTCACCAAGGGGCGAAAAAGATACCAAGACTTTGCGGCGGTCTTCTTTGGTGGTCGTGCGGGTGACGAGGAGTTTTTCCTCAAGGGAGTCGATGTTACCGGTGATAGCGGCTGTAGAGACTCCCCTCATCTTGCCGATCTTTCCGATCCCGTTCTGGCCATGCTGCCGAAGAAGCACGAGGGAGATCAGATCGATGCATGACATCTGAGCTTCTCCTTTTGTTTTGAGGAGCTTGTTCACTGCCGTAAGGGCCTTTACGAAGTCATCAATTGTCTTAAGTAATTTCATGAGCGTGGTGTAGTTAGGTTCAATTGCCCACCGAAAACCGAAGGTTACATAACCTTGCGTTGCATTCGACGAAGCCTGCAGAGGGGGCTCTCCAGGCTTCGTCGTGCGCGATTCTTCTACCCAACTCGATTGTCCTAAAAGAGTAACAGCCGGGCGCTGGTACGCAAGGAGATTGGGGATGGCGTTCTTAAAAGTGGTAAAGGCGACAGGTTAGGACAGGGGAGCGCTATGTGAACCACAGTGTCTTGTAAGAAATGCTGGCGAACCAGTGGTCGTGCAATACGTGCATCCGGATGGCCCGTCTCCTGACGGGCCGGGTATCTATCAATATCTCTCATTGGGCCACCATCGGTGGGTTAATCTGAAATGGAGGTCGCTACGCCGGCCTGTGAGGACACATGCCCTCCGGGTGCATGCACGTGGAGGGTGTGAGTCCCCCTTGGCCGATGCGCGCTCCGTGATGCGCTACCCCTTCTTCTTCGGCTTCGGCGTAGGTGTAGGTGTGGCTTTTTTCTTCGTCGGCGCTGACCTCTTCTTCGAAGCCGCTGGTGCCGTGGTCTTTTGTGGCGCAGGGGTTGGTGTGGCTACAGCCGCCGCGGTCGGGGCAGGGGATGGCTGCGCGGCTACCGGATTTAATGATGGCAATCCCGGATTGCCATCCTTGGAGTTAACGAACGTCACACGAACATCGCCCTCCGCTTGGCTTCGGTTCTCGTTGAGGAATATCTTGATCTTGTCGGCGCGAAGGATGCTCTCCTTTTGCTGAAGCTGCGGATTCTCGGTGAGGGTCACGATCGCCGCGACTGCGTCATACGAGGCGATCTGGCCAGTCGCTTGAATATCTTGCTTCGCGATAAATACATCTCCCTTGGCCACGAGCTTTAAGAGTTCGTTCTTTTCGCTGTAGGTCCCCTCAAGGGTTTTTGAGGTGAGTCGCATATCGCCTTGCGTTACCTGCACGTTTCCGGTGTAGGCGAATACCCGCTCTTTAGCGTTAAACGAGAGAGAGTCCGACGTTATGTTGGTGGGCAGCTTGCCGAAGCTATCGTCGAACGCCTTTGAATCCATCAGATTAGCCATCGACCCTGTCGGGGAGCTCTGCGCGTGAGCGCCCGAGGCTAGTGCGAATAAACAGGCGAGGGCGAAGATCTGCTGTCTCATGTATCACCTCTTCTTTTTCAGGCGTGGCTTGAACGTGCTCTTTACGCCGTTGGTAATCTCAATCGTTTGATCGGTCACGTTGCCGTGAAGTTTTTTGCCGATGATTGTGAAGATCGGATGTTCAACTTTCACGTAGTTGGGCATATCGATGGTCTCGGTTGCCTTCACATAGATCGCCCGATCGGTTTTGATCGTCGTCTCCTGATTGTGAATGACGACGACATCATCAAAGAGCTCGGCCTTCAGAATTTCGGTGCCGGTCAGCTCCACATCGGCCCGCTTGGCGGTCAAGCTCACGGTTTCTCCGTTCTCTCGATTCACGTTGAGCCGTGGCTCCTCGATCTCCGCTCTATTTTTACCCGCATCGTACCGACCCTTCCTGCCGAAGATCTCCCACACGATCTTGCCGTTCTTGACGGCACTTCGATGGAAATCGTTCAGCACAAAGCCGATGCCAGCGCCCGGTGTCTGAGAGAGAGTGAGACCGATCTCCCCCTCAATCGCGGCGCGATTGAGAGAGGCGCTCGACGGAGGTGTGCGCGACGAGTTATGGCTGTAGATCACGAGCCCACTGATAACGAAGAAGGAGCCGAGAAGCCCTAGCCCAAGAGCTAAACTTTTTTTACGGGTTAGGATGATCGGCACTTGATGTTCCTATTCGGCGGCTTCTCTCACGCGGATTAAGCGCTCAAGGAGAGGGGTAACCCGATCCAGGGGAAGCATGCAAGGGCCGTCGGACGGAGCATTGTCTGGGTCCTCATGACACTCCATGAAGAGCCCATCAACGCCTGTGGCAACAGCGGCTCGCGCGAGGACCTCCACAAAGTGTCGGGAGCCTCCGGAGCTGCCAGCTCCACCCCCCATGCTTTGCACGCTGTGAGTGGCGTCGAAGACTACCGGATATCCCGTTTCCCGCATGATAAAGAGATTTCTAGGATCCATGACGAGATCTCGATATCCGAAGCAGGTGCCTCGCTCGCACAGCATGATCTTCTTGTTCCCCGTACTCGCAATTTTCTCAGCCACAAATTGCATATCCGCTGGGTGCAAGAACTGCCCCTTCTTAACGTTTATCGTTTTACCGGTTGAGCCGGCGGCAACCAAGAGGTCGGTTTGTCGACACAGAAAAGCCGGGATCTGGAGAACATCGACTACCTTTCCGACCTCTCGAGCCTGCTCCTCCGAATGAACGTCGGTCAGGACAGGGATGTTGAATGTGGAGCGCACATCCTCGAGAACGCGCAGTCCCGCGTCCATTCCAACGCCACGTTGGCTTGTAACGCTCGTGCGGTTGGCTTTATCGAAGGAGGATTTGTATACGAGCGAGATAGGGAGTTTTGACACCGCCTCACAGAGGAATTCCGCGACCTTCAAGGCGTGATCCCTCGACTCGATCTGACATGGGCCCGCTATGAGAAGGAGCTTTTCCCCCCTTCCAACCTTCACCGAAGGGGTTATTTGTACGGTCACTGTTAATTCCTCGTAAGTGAGCTTGTGAGCTCCTGCTGAACAGCGTTGGCTGTTACGCCGCGCTGTGATGGAGAGCCTGATGACTTCTTGTCGCCACCTTTCTCAACTGTAACTGCGGATTTCTCCTTCGCAGCGAGCCCTGCCGCTACGAACGAGGTGAAGAGTGGGTGTGGGATCTTCGGAGTCGATTGGAACTCAGGATGAAACTGAACTCCAACGAACCATGGGTGATCCTTAATTTCGATTATCTCGGCTAGCGTGTCGTCCGGGGATGTTCCCGAGAAGGTGAGTCCCGCTTTCTCGAGTTGGTCGCGATACGCGTTATTGACCTCGAAGCGGTGACGGTGACGCTCGCTGATCTGGGCTTTGCCATAAATCTCCCGGGCCTTCGATCCGGTTTTAAGCGAGCATGGGTACGCGCCGAGACGCATAGAGCCGCCTTTCTGCTCGACCTTCTTTTGGCTATCCATGATGTGGATGACAGCGCAGGAGGAGTTCGGCTCGAACTCCTCACTGGTAGCCTCCTTGAGGCCAGCCACATGACGAGCGTACTCGATGGTGGCGATCTGAAGGCCGAGACAGATTCCGAAGAACGGGACCTTTCGCTCTCGAGCGAATCGAGCCGCGGCGATCTTGCCTTCGCTTCCCCGAACGCCAAATCCGCCGGGGATGAGGATGGCGTCCACCATTTCGCCGTTGTTGGCGGCTTTGAGAGCGTGCTCCACCTCAGCGGTCTCAAGACCCTCGCTATCAACGTACACGATCTTAACCTTGCAGTTATTCGCCACGCCGCTGTGAATGAGGGCTTCGCTCAAGCTCTTATAGCTCTCCGTGAGATCTACATACTTTCCTACCATCGCAATGGTAACGGTTTTTCTTGAGGTGTCAGTAACTGAAGCCGCGATCTTGGTCCATGGGTCGAGCTTTGGAGCGCCAGTCCACATGTTGAGAAGCTCAACGATCCTTTGATCCAGCCCCTCATTGTTGAGGTGAAGCGGCAATTCGTAGATCGTCTTAACGTCCGGAGCGTTGATAACGCAGTTAGGACTTACGTTGCAGAAGAGGCTAATCTTGTTCTTTATCTTCTCATCGAGAGGTTGCTCTGAACGGCAGATGATGATGCTCGGCACGATGCCGTATCCTGTGATCTCCTTGATCGAGTGTTGCGTCGGCTTCGTTTTGAACTCATGCGCCGTGGCGATGTGTGGAACGAGCGTCACATGAACGTAAAGAGTGTTCTGAACGCCTACGTCCGACCGCATCTGTCGGATCGCCTCGAGGAAGGGAAGGCTCTCGATGTCGCCCACGGTACCGCCAACTTCGACCAGGCAGATGTCGAAGCCTTCGGCCGCCAATTTAAGGCGTCGTTTAATCTCATCAGTGATGTGGGGAATAACTTGGACCGTTCCGCCAAGGTAGTCGCCCCGGCGCTCGTTGGCGATTACAGTCTCGTACACCTTGCCAGAGGTGAAGTTGTTCAGCTTTGACATGCGAGTGCCGAGGAAGCGCTCGTAGTGACCGAGGTCGAGGTCCGTCTCAGCACCATCGTCGGTGACGAAAACCTCTCCGTGCTGGAAGGGGCTCATGGTACCAGGGTCGACGTTAATATAAGGGTCGAGCTTCACGGCTGTGGCCTTCAATCCTCGTGCCTCAAGAAGCGCTCCGATGCACGCGGTGGTAAGACCCTTGCCGATGGAAGAAACAACACCGCCGGTCACGAAAATATATTTGGTTGGCCGAGATTGCATACGTTTTGACAGTTCCTTTGCTGAGCGTTACCCAAGAATTGGGCCCTTTGTAGTATCCCTTTTATCTGGGGCTAAGACAATTAAAGACTCCGGAAAAGTGAACGGCGTATACTCGTTATTTCAATAATTTAGATGCGTTTGGGATGTTGGCCAGGGTGTTAGGCCGCTGGCCGGGCGCAGGCACGACAGAAGGCGGTTGTGGGTCATACCGTAGAGGCGCACCATGGTGCATGGTCGCAGTGTTTTGGTGGAGGTAGATTCCACACTACAAGGAGAGACGTTTATGAAAGCCCGCCCCCAATCAAGAGTTCAAAGGTCGATTATCGTGGGATGCACCGTTGTTGTGCTCGGTTTGCAGGGTGTGCAGGATGCGTCGAGCGCCGACTGGCGCGAGGTCAATAACGAGGTGAGTGAACACATAGCGATGCTTCAGCCCCCTATTGGGCCTCACAATATTGAGATCGACAATCGGGGGCGTGGGCAGATTCGTCTTGAGGGATATGTAGCGAATGAGGAGGCCCGTCGTCGAGTTCAGGAGGCTGCCGAACGGGCACACGGGGTTGCAAGCGTGGATAACCGACTTGCTGTTTCATCGGAGCGGCAGCCCCATCGAAACGAGGAGATCGTGCGCATGGAGGAGGCGTTTCGACGTGACGTTCCGCACGGGAGGTATAATGTTTCGGTTTTCACGGAGCCAGATCGTGTGATCCTGCGGGGAACCGTTGATTCTCAGGCGACCCGCGAGCGGATAGTTTCCTCGGCAGCGTCGGTGGCGAAGCGTACGATTTCAGATCAATTGATTGTGCAAGGGGTTTCCTCTGGAACGGGGATGCCCGATGCCACGATTCAAGAGGCCATTCATCGCGCCTTGACCAAGGAGTATCCACAATTAATGCGGGAGTTGCAGGTGACCGTCCGGGACGGGGTAGCTACCGTCGAGGGTAAGCTCGCCAATCATCGGCAGGTAGATGAGGTGCTCGCCTCTATTCTTGACGTAGAGGGGGTTACTGATGTCCGAAGTCAGATAACCATTAATGGACGTCCGTACTCACGGGGCTCGACACCGCCCCTCGGTAAGTAAACGTAGGTCTTGTTCGTACAAGAACCCTCCCCTTGGTTATTCGCGGCAAGCGGGAGGGGGCTCTTGTTACGCTCCCGTAGTGCCTTGAGTGCCTTCCAACTGGTGTGGCTGGGTGCTTGAGGGTATTCTTGAATACTCTTCTCGGCGAGCAATGGTTTAGCCTCGCATCCCTCTTCAACCTGAGCTACCATTCCTGCACGGTTATCAGGGCGGGTGAAAGACCTCTCTGTGAGCACCGGGCCCGTTGTGGGTGAGCGTTGATTGGTGTTCCGGCCTTGCTGGTTCGACCGGCGCGCTCCGCGTCCGAAAACTTGGCGCGTCAGTTAGTAGAGTATAGGCCCATTCATGAGTGATACGTCCTCGCGTCCTGTAGTTGTCCTTCGTCAAGGTCGAGAATCCGCTGTTAAACGCCGCCATCCCTGGATATTTTCCGGCGCTATCGCTGATCGGCGGGGCACCTTGCAACGAGGGTGTCTCGTTGATGTTCGTTCGAAAGATGGCGCGTTGTTGGGGTGTGGCCACTGGGGAACTCGTGGTATCGCCGTTCGCCTCCTCTCATTTGAGGAGGTCAAAAATGAGGGGGAGTTGATCCGCGCGAAGCTCGTGAACGCCATGTCCGTTCGTCAGAGACTCGGACTGGTTGGAAATGCCTCGACCACGGGCTACCGATTAGTTCATGCCGAGGGAGATGAGCTTCCGGGGCTAGTGATCGACCTCTATGCCGATACCGCGGTTGTTCAATGCCACTCCGCTGGAATGTGGCGTGTCAGGGATTCCATTCAGGAGAGCCTTCTTGGGATGCCGGAGCTGAACCTTTCGAAGGTGGTGTTCCGCCGGGTTGAGTCTCAGATGGATGAGCCTGAAGAGTCTGGAGAGGTTGAGGTGACAGTGGCGGAGCCTTCGCAGGTGGTTTCGTTCTCTGAAAACGGACTCCGATTCTTGGCGGACATCACTGGTGGCCAGAAAACCGGCTTCTTCTTTGATCAACGTGTGAATCGCCAGAAGATAGGGGAGGCCGCACGCGGTAAACATGTCTTGAACGCGTTCTGCTATACGGGTGCGTTCTCGGTGTACGCGTTCGCGGGAGGGGCGGAGTCCGTCACCTCCGTTGATGCCTCTAAGTCGGCGATAGACCTCTGTCGACAGAATGTCGTGACAAACTTCGCGAGCGCCCCGCATCATGCTGAGGTCGCGGATTGTTTTAGCTACCTCACGCAGATTCCCGATACGTTTGACTTGATTGTCCTTGATCCACCGGCCTTCGCGAAGCACCAACGAGCGGTGCAGCGGGCGATGCGCGGATATGAGACGATCAACGCGCTCGCGCTCAAGAAAATTAAGTCAGGTGGAACGCTCGCGACATTCTCATGCTCTCAACTGATCTCACGGGAGATGTTCCGTGACGCGGTTATGCGCGCGGCGGTGTCCGCCGGTAGATTCGTGCGAATCGTGGACTCCCTTCACCAGGCCCCGTGTCACCCCACGAGCATCTTTCATCCAGAGGGAGATTATCTCAAAGGATTGCTCTTGTTCGTCGAGTAAATCGACGGAGGAGCTTGGCGCGCTCGTGAGATCTGGTCGTGATTTCTCTCGCCCAAGGGGAAAAAATTTGTGCGCGCGCGATTTTGGTCATTGCGCTAACGACGCGAGATATTCATTCTACAAGTAAGTTCTGGGTCATCTTTCAACGGATGATCTAAGTTCGGTCGCCTAGTTCAGGCGAACCTTCTCTCCTATAGGGAAGGGGGCCTGCTTTGAGAAAGGAGGTGATCCATGTCGGCTATAGGAATTAATTCTGTCGTATTGGTGAGCGAGGTCTTCACACTGTGAAGAGTATCTACTCGCGCGCGTCGACAGGGTTTTAAGTTGTTGGTTCTAGTTTCCTGATTTGCTTCCTCGGAGTGGGGCCCACCCCTTGTGGGGTGGGCTCTGCGACGACTCTATTCCTCTTTCGTGTTCCGGAGGGTCCCTCTCCTTATTTCCCGTCGCTGCGCTATGGGGGACGCGCGGAACTCGCCGTGAAATTTCCGTTCCGCCTCCGGCCTGTGTGCACACGGGCCATTAGCAGGGTGGTGAAAAATGGTTCTGTCGTGAGCATTTTGAGAGTTTTGACGAAACGAGGCGGAGACGACGAAAAAACCGGAGGCGTATCCACTGAGATACGCTGAGGATTTTTTCGGTGCCTCCAACGAAGTTGCAGTCCAACTATCGAAATGCCCAGCAGGAAATCATTTTTCACCACCCTGTTAGGGTCAATGGATCCGCTTTGGAATACCTGCGACTAACTTAATCCACTACCGCAATCATTTCGATCTCGACGATGGCGCCGAGTGGAAGCGCGCTTACCTGAATGGTGGACCGAGCGGGCTTGTGTCCCTCGAGCGCGTCCCCATAGATCGCGTTGACCGTCTGGAAATTGGCGAGATCGGTGAGGAAGATAACGGTCTTCACGACGTCTTTGAATGAGAGCCCCACACCTGCGAGAACCGCCTTGAGGTTTTCAAGCACCTGCTCCGTTTGTTCTTTGATTCCGGATCCGACTAACTGAGCGGTCTGGGGATTTAGCCCGACCTGTCCGGAGAGGAACACGAGGTTTCCAGCACGCACGACGGGTGAGTAGGGACCAACCGCCTTGGGCGCGTTTGCGATAGACTCAAAGCACTCGATTTTCGTACCCATGACGTTCTCCTCTCAGTTGTAGTTGGTGTGGAGGCAGCATAGTCTCGGTTTGCCCCACGTCGAAAGGCGTTTTTTCCGTTCCACGGTCAGATGGCGAGCTCATCTGTTAAATTTTCGTGAGTTGGTGGTTATCGCGATACCTTTGGTCCTGGGAAGCGGTAGAATTCAAAAGACCGTTAAGATCTGAAGAGAAAGGAAATTCGAACGATGAAAGATGTTATCTTAGTGGTGGATGATGAGGAGGATATTCGAGAGCTCGTGAGATACAACCTCTCCAAGGGGGGGTACAACGTCGTGACGGCGGGCTCTGGTGAGGAGGCATTGAAGGTCGTTCAAGAGCTACGGCCGATGTTGGTGGTGCTCGATATCATGCTTCCCGGTATAGATGGACTTGAGGTGTGTCGTCGCCTCAAGGCTGATGCCACCTTGGCAAAGACTCCTATCGTCATGATCTCCGCTCTTGGTGAGGAGAAGGACGTGGTAACAGGGCTAGAGCTCGGAGCTGACGATTACGTCGCGAAGCCTTTTAGTCCCGGTGTTCTCCTCGCGCGGGTCAAAAGCGTCGTCCGCCGAGTTGGCGCTTCGCCCATAGCGCCTGACGCCACGCTCTCTCTTGAGGGGCTCAAGGTAAACCCAACCCGGCGGGAAGTTCACGTCCACGATGAGCTTGTCGAGTTGACGAACACTGAGTTTAAACTTTTGCACTTTTTGATGCGCCAGCCAGGGGTGGTCTTTACCCGCACGCAGATCGTTGATGGTGTTCATGGCGACGACTACCCCGTGACGGACCGTTCGGTTGATGTGCAGGTCGTGGGTCTGCGGAAGAAGCTCGGGGAGATAGGTGCCCTGATTGAGACCGTTCGTGGGGTTGGATATCGGTTTAAGGGCTAGCACCTTTCAGTGCGTGAAAAAACCGCAGGTGTATCCGCTGAGATACACTGAGGATTTTTTGACGCACTGAAAAGTGAAGAGCGACCCACGATACGCTTTCGCATCGGGGAGGGGCCTTCTCGCTGAGTGGCGTTTATGACCGTGTCTTTGTAGAGTTAGCCTCATGAGTATAGGTGGGAAGAGTAGCTTTGTCGTGTGGGGAGGAGGAATCGCCCTGATCGCTTCGGTTCCGCTCCTTCTTGAACTACTTATAAGCCCCGAGATCTCAAGGGCCTCCATCGCGGCCTCAATCATGTCCATCGTCATCGCGGTGTGCGGGGGGCTTCGACTCTCATATCTCAGTGAGGAGGCGCTGAGGCGTGTTGAAGAGGCAACTGCGCGTTTCGCTGGTGGGAGCTTCGAAGAGCCCGTCGAGATGCCTCGCCGAAAGAGGCTTCGCGCTTTGACAGAGGGACTGAATGACATGGCGTCACAGCTTCAAGAGCGAGTGCAAGCCCTATCACAGCTAAGCCGAGAGCAAGACGCGATTCTGAGAAGCATGACCGAGGGGGTCGTCACCGTCGATTCTGAGGGACGGGTGCGACGTATGAACGAGGCGGCGAGATCTTTGCTCGGAGTGTCTAAGGCGTACGTCGAAGGTCATTCGTTGGGTGATATCATCCGAATGGACGAGATTCGACGCTTTATGAAGGAGGCCTCGTCTTCGATGGTTCCAACGACGAGAACCGTCGTGTTGCGGCAGGAGCCAGAGATGGTCCTTGATATGTACGGCTCTCCCCTGTTTCAGGACGATGGATCCTCATCCGGTACCTTGATCGTGCTTCGGGATATGACCAGAGTACACAAATTGGAGAATGTGCGACGGGATTTTGTGGCTAATGTGTCTCATGAGCTTCGAACCCCCGTGACATCAATCAAAGGATTCGCCGAAACTCTTCTGGACGGCGCCATGCACGAGCCCGAGTCCCTCAAGAAATTTGTTGGAATAATTTGGAAACACGCCGAACGCTTGCACGCCATCTTTAACGACCTTCTCGTGCTCTCTCGTCTTGAGGCGGGCGATCAAGATGAGCGGATGGATGTCTCGAACCATAAGGTCGCTGACATCGTTCGTGAGGCGATAGAGGTGTGCTCCGGCAATGCGGCTGGAAAGTCCATCACGGTTACCTCGACACTTGGAGATGATATCCGAGTCGCCGTCAATTCGAGTTTGATGCAACAGGCCTTTGTGAACCTGATCGACAACGCTATTAAGTACTCGGATCCAGGAGCGCAGGTTTCGATAAGCGCAGAGCGGCATGGGGAATTTGTGCGATGCATGGTTAGTGATACGGGCCCGGGTATAGAGGCGTCGCACCTCTCCCGCCTCTTCGAGAGGTTTTATCGGGTCGACCAGGGGCGTAGTCGTCAGATGGGGGGGACCGGTCTTGGTCTGGCGATTGTAAAGCATATAGCCCAAGTGCATGGAGGCCGCGTTGACGTCCAAAGCGTGTTAGGACAGGGGTCTACGTTCTCGATCTATTTAAAACCTCGTTCGTAAGTCGTGGCGCGAGCTTGTCGTTGAGGCTTCTCAAAATATCTTCAGGGATTCGACGGACTATGCCGATACCCAAGATGCACGGTGCACCTCGGAGTGAGATGCTATCGTGGGTGAAACTGCTACAAGCGATGAGAGGTCCACAGGATAGAGCGACATGAGATCCATATTTCATAGCCTGATAATGGGAATGTGTATCGTGGCGAGCGGCACAGCATCGGTTGGCGCGGCTGAAGCGAAACGAGACGAACGATTTACGGTAGGCGCATCGCTTCGCGATGTCCTCGCCGCGTGGGGAGAGCCCGACGAACGCGTCGTTCGCGCTGTCAAGCACGAGCTCGTGTGGAACTACAAGGGTGGGGCGCGAGTGGTGTTCAAAGACGGTAAGGTCTCTCATGTTCGAACAGGTGAGGCTGAGCAGCAAGCGCAGGCGAAGAGGGCCGCCGCCGCTGAGCCTATCAAGAAGCTAGTCGCGGATTCGGAGGAGTCGAGAGACATCTTGCGCGATATCGTACGAGAGATTCCCTCCGGTTCTGAGGGGCCCTCATCGGGTGGTGCTCCACCAGCCAGTGATCCTAACTATCCTGGACTAATTGCGAACGCGGTGCCTCCGCAACGGGGAGGAGTGCCGGCTATTGCACCCGGAGTTGTCGTTCCAAGTGGCGAGGAAGAGGAGCAGTAGTCCTGATCATTTAGGTACCAAGAACACGATTCGTGCCGTGTCTTGGAGAATGCCAGCGACCTTTTTAGCTTCATCACCACGCCCCCAGAAAAGATCAACATGATCGGTTCCGGTGATAGCTCCACCGGAGTCTTGATCGAGCACAAATCGTGAAACCCGCGATGTGGGTGGCATTCCGGAATCCTTCAACTCAGGCTGGTCCACCTCGGGTTTATTAAATGTAATCAGGGCCAGGGCACCCTTGGGCGCGAATTTTGAGTCGACCGCGATAGTCCTTCCGGGTGTCGCGGGAGCACCGAGAGATGTGATTGCTCTCCGTTTGGATTTCGTAAAGAACACATAGCTTGGATTCTTGGCGAAGAGCTCTGAGCGTTCGTGAGGTGACATCGTCTTAACGATACTCTCAATCCGTTGCATGGTGACAGGAAGGGGGGCGACCCGGTCCTTAAGATACTTGCCGATAGGCTCATACCTTCGACCGTTTTTTTCAGCGTAGGTAATGAACAACTCCTCACCGTTAGGGAGCTTGACCGTCCCGGAACCCTGAATATGGAGAAAAAACGCATCAGTCGGATCAA
>JAIXQT010000122.1 GCA_027485595.1 Pseudomonadota bacterium
CCTCGCGCGATCCACATCAACGCGGAACGCGCAGCTCGCGGCGGTGCTTCGTGGATTACGATCCATGGACGCACGAAGATGCAAGGATACACCCCTCCCGCGTATTGGGAGCCGATAGGTGAGGTTCGTCGCAACCTCGACATACCTGTGGTGGCGAACGGTGAGCTTTGGTCCCGTGACGATCTCTTCCGGTGTCAGGACCAGAGTGGGTGCGAGCATTTTATGGTAGGGCGCGGGGCGCTCGCTGAACCTGGCTTAGTTACTTCGTTGGCTATATCGCTGGGGGCTGAGGTGAGCCAGACGCACGTATCCATGTGCGAGGGTGACGCGCGCCGCTGGCAGCCCCTTTTGGAGGAGTTGATGGAGATGTCGCGCGCCGTTGGCGAAAGTGAACGACGCACCATCTCTCGCGTTAAACAGTGGCTGAATTACGCACGCCACAAGGGAGGTGTGCGGTGGTTCGATTCCCTCAAGCGCCTCGAGAACCTCGACGCCATTCGGGAGCATATCGATGAGCTTGCGAGGCTTGCCGGTGGTCCCGAGAGGAGAGCAGCTTAAATGGAGGCCCTCCTCTCAGTAGTTCGTGAATTGGCGCCCGCGGCGGTATGGTCGGCGGGAGTGGAGCTCTCCCGAAACTCGGAGTTTCACGAGGTGCAATCCGGTTCCGCCGAGGAGCGGAGCTTTCGGATCGTTCAGCAGCCACGCGATCCGGTCTATACGGTCACCCTATCAGAGACCAACGAATCGTGGCAGAGCGATTGCCCGTGCGGCGATGATCCGTGCCGACACGTCATAGCGACTGTCATCGGAGTTCGGCAAGGTCGCATCATGAGCGGAGCGATTAAGCGGGGCGGCACTCCATCCGGCTCGGTGGTCCACGCCTTTACCCGGGTCAGTGGGAGACTCTCCTTTACGCGCTACCTCGCATGGGGGGAGCAGCGCCGTGAGGTGCTTGGCACACTCGCGGCCTCTCTGCGAGCGATCTCTGCCGGTGAGCCGGGCGTTATAGTGACCAAGGAAGAGGAGCAGGTCGATCACGTACTCCCCTCGAGAAAGAGCGGTGTTTTAGATCCGCGAACGTTGCGGTTACTGCTCGCTGTTCTCGCTCGGCTTCCTCACGTCGAGCTCGACGGAGCGATGGTGCAGGTCTCGTCATCGGCGATTCCATGCGCCCTTGAGGTCGTGGATGACGGGGGGGGGTTTCGGGTGCGAGTTGAGCGCGATCCCGCGGTGACGGAGATCTTTGAGAATGGGGCCGCGTTGCGGGGCGGCCTATTGTGCGGTGTCGCAGATACCACGCTCACGGCCGATGAGTGGCAAGTATACCGAGGAGCGGGAAGGTTTTTGAGTCGTGAAGATGCCCGAGAGCTCGCTTCTTCAATTATTCCAAATCTTGAGGGTCGAATTCCCATCGCGGTTAAAAGCTCCCGTCTTCCCCGCGCTGTTCGCATTTCACCTCGGGTCGTTATCGAGACCGTCGGCGACCGAGGTGGGGATACCCTCACTGCTGTGCCGCACCTCGTGTATGGCGAGCCCCCGATAGCAGAGGTGAGGGGCGATCGGTTAGAGGTGTTCGGCGGAGATGTTGTGCCTATTCGAGACCGGATAGAGGAGGCTCGATTACATCGCGATGTGCAGAGCCGGCTCTTCCTTCGGCTCAACGAGGCGAAGGTCTTCAGCGGAGAGGGTGCTCTTCAGTTTTCGCGACAACTCAAAGGATGGGAGACTCGGGGTGATGGGCGGGCTCTTTTTACCCCGGCGACCGGTCTTACGCCGAGTGTCGTCGGGGATGGTGAGGGGCTTTCGCTCGTCTTCGAGACGGGCGATGGGCGTCGCGCCTCATCCGACGCGGTGCTGTCAGCGTGGCGCGGCAGTGGAGGCTTTGTGCGTCTCGAAGGTGGAGGATGGGGGGAGCTCCCGAGAGTGTGGCTCGATGCCCACCGGTCAGCCGCGCTGAGGTTACTTGAGGCGTCTCACGGTGGTGAGGAGTCAGCCGCGGCTCAGCGATATGCCGACGTCGGTGAGATCTGCGAGTCGCTGAACCTGCCCTATCCCTCCTATTTCGGTCGGTTGCGGGCGTCTTTGGGGGATCTCGCCTCACTACCCGAAGCTCCGCTGCCGGAAGACCTCACCGCGGATCTTCGCGGCTATCAACGGGCAGGTGTGGACTGGCTCAGTTTTCTCCGGGAGAACTCGTTCGGAGCCCTCTTGGCAGACGATATGGGTCTTGGGAAGACGCTGCAGGCGATGTGCGCGATGCGTGGACGTACCCTCGTAGTAGCGCCGACGTCCGTTTTGTACGCGTGGGAAGAACAACTACGGCGATTTCGGCCGAACCTCACCGTGTGTCGATATCACGGTCCCACTCGAGCGCTCGACACGGGCGCAGATCTCGTGATTACGACGTACGCTCTCCTCCGGATGGATATCGATCTCCTCGCGGAAACCCAGTGGGATACGATCGTTCTCGACGAGTCGCAGACGATTAAGAATCCCGATAGTCAGGTGGCAAGAGCTGCCTATCGGTTACGGGGGGCTTTTAAGGTAAGCCTGAGCGGTACCCCCGTAGAGAACTCCCTTGAGGATCTCTGGAGTCAAATGCACTTTCTCAATCCTGGCCTTCTCGGTGGGCGAGCTGAATTCGATCGTGAGTTTGGGGAA
>JAIXQT010000051.1 GCA_027485595.1 Pseudomonadota bacterium
CATGACCTATGTCCTCTTTGCCAAGGAAACAGTGTGCTCCGCCAAGTCTACAACCGGACACGAGGCAGAACAGCTCATGGCCAAGTGCCTTCTCAGTGCCAAGGTGCTCGCCAATCAATCCGTAGAAGAGCTTACCGTCATCCCCAACACCGTTCCCAATGTCTTTCATCCGGAAGGCTGATCCGCGATCAGCAGGGCGAGGGAGGTGGCGTAGAGAGAGATTCGTACGATATCGGTAAGAGTCTTGTTTCTCGTCAGCAGTGGGTGCACTGCCTTTTCCGCCATGTAGACGGCGATGCTCACGTAAAGCATAAGTGTCTGCCTCAGGTAGATGAGCAGTAGTAGGACCAGGCACTTGGTAATGGCATTTTCCACCGAGTTCCTGTGCTGAAAGTCCGCCAGGGAATAACAGAGAAGGTAACGGCAGACCGTTGTGGGTTGTCGCGTGATGCAAATGACCGGGTAGACCAGAAAGACGAGGTGCATCAGGTATCCAGAGCGATTGGTAGCGTCCCTCCGGACGGACGGCGACCCTCTCGGTACGGTAAGGTGAACATCACAGGGTGTTTTGATGGCCCGCGCCGTCATGTACATGAACGCCTTTTTCTGTTCCCAGTGGCGTGCGAGCTGTTCCTTGACCATCTCTTGCGCAGGCGAACGGCCTTCAAAGTAGGCCGTCACGTCCGTCGCCCTCGCGAGGGCAAAGTTGCACAGGACACCATCCAGCAGATCCTTCCATGAGCGATGATGCCGATCGCGGTACAGATTATCGGGGAATAGAATATCGAGGCCGATCACCTGCTCTACGGCCCGTGACACACCGAGGATCGACACGAGGGTGCGGCTCTGAGGTTCTTGCAGCATCTCGTAGGTGCCCGGTGACAAGGGCCCTTCGGGGCGGGACACGTCCGGCTGATCTTCGGGGAAGACAACCACGACGTACGGCTGACCCTGATTGCGGAGCTCGGTGAGGGTGGATCGGATATCGGTCTCGACGAGGGGGATGTGGAGAGCTTCCAGGTACTGCCGCACCAGGCCTGGTGCTAAACGGCCAAACAGGGTCTGCCGCGACCACTCCTTGTGGTATACAAACACGGGGCGGTGCTTTGGGAGTTTCGTGATCAGGTAGTATAGAACGACCAGCAAATCCAGGTGACCATCGTGGTTGCACAGTAAGAGGATGCGGTCCGATTTGTAGGTCGTCTGGTCATCAACTTCCACGTCCACTATGCGAAATAGGTCGACCTTGCCGAGCGTCGAGAGCACAAGAGATTGCCGGTCGACCATGGGAAGCCAGAAAGCTCCATAGTGGATCAAGTTTATCACAGCATAGCACCACGCAGTGTATAAAAAAAGAAACATTTGGTTGGTGTTTCAGGTTGACGCGGATGCAGTTGGATTCAAATACCTTTGGTGTGGTCTACTGCCCCGACCCCAAAGGCTTTCACCTGCCCGTTGAGCTGTTGGTTCGCTACCTCAAGGCAACAAGGAATTGGAGACTCTTTGAGACCACCGACCAAGCCCGAGCACGCTACCTCGCGGACCTTCACGGGATGGAATATGTGGTCAAGCACCTGAAAATCAAGGTCCATCGCATCCCAAGGGATTGTCCTCATCTGGTCCACCTTGTGGAATCGCTACGAGACGAAAACGACTCACTCAAGATCCAACGGGTGGATTGCCGGCATTACGGAAAGACCCGCGTCGAGGTAGACCCTTTCCTCTTGTACGCTCACGGCGATGCCTCGGAGGTGGTGACTGTGCGCGAGACCAAGATCGAGTGCGACGCCATCGCCAGCATCCTGTACAATCACGAGATGAGCCACGATGACAAGATTGAGGCTCTCCGCACTATGGTGTCACCTACACTAGAACAGCAGAAACAGGCCGTCGTGCTCGAGTTAAAGTACAGGCCCGGTAGTATCGAGTCTCGAGAAGCTGAGGCACGATTCCAACAGCATCGACAAAAACAAGCATAACGATGTTTCTTCTTTTCTTCTTTCCTGATCTAGCTCCTACAATCTACCTGGCCTTGTCCACCTACGAATCATTCTGCTGTGGCACCACAAGGAATTTATCGAGGGATGATGGTCTCGCCGTTACGCGAATCCACAATCTGCGCCGTCGGGTCCCACGCTTTAACCTTGGTCAGTGCCTTGGTCGCGGGTGTTTTGGGCAGGCTTCGCGGCTTGGGGAGAGTCTTGGACTTGACTGCCGGTCGCAGGGTCGGTTCTTTAGGAGCTCTCCACTCCGACACGTTGTCTCTCAGGATCGGTTTGTGAAACGAAGCATACGGCTTGATCTTGGAACCACCGAGTTTCGTAGACTGCGAACCCACGAAAGGAGCACCCCCGAGACCGTGGCGGTTGCCGAGGGACGAGGGTGTAGAGACCGGCCCAAGCTCTTCGCCCACTTCGGTCTGACCAAGCGCGGAGGAGAGCGGAGCCGTCGCGGGTTCGCTTTCACCTAGATCGGGCGTTTCCTTTACGCGCACAGGCACGTAAATACGCTCACGCTGCCCGCATGCCACTCTCTGAAAGAGAAAAGCGGCCCCGAGGCCCGCGAGGAAATAAGTTACGAGAGTTGTGGTATCAGTAGGTCCCTTGTCAGCCATTGAGCGTACTTGTGTTTCATGCAAGTCTAGATTTTTTTCCGTTTTATTGGACACTTAAGGTAGCTCCAAGGATGCTCCAAAAACCCGTGAACGCGCGAGACATGGCCTTGCAGTCGTATAAGCACGCCTACCAGATTGAAGACACAATCGTCAAGAGCCTTATCGAAATTACCAACACCGGCATCAAAGAAAGGGCCTCGCACGGTAAACTAACCTACGAGTGTGTCGTCCCTCCCTTTATCTACGGGTGCCCTCGCTTTAACAGGGCGTACGTGGCCGACAAACTGCGACAGACCTACGCCGACCAGGGCTTTACGGTCAAGGGAACCGGACCCGTGGTTACCATCACCTGGAAGCCCAAACCCGATTAGTCGTCCTTATCGCTCACGCCTGCTGGGACGGGGAGGGATTCCTTGTGCTCGATGTAACCCAGCACGTGCTGGAGTCCTTGCAGAGCACCGGATACCACCAACAAGGTCTCTCTCATGACCTGTAACTCCTTGCCCTTGTTCTGCAACGACTCCTGGATGGTCTTTTGCTTCGCCTTGAGTGTTTGGATCTCGGCCGTGAGGTACGCTAGGGTCTCTTCCGACGAACGTAGCGGGTTGCCCGCTAGGGTGGAAACCCCACTGGCCGATTGCTGCAGCTTTTCGAGCATATCCGACAGCGCCTGCATCTCGTCAGGATTCTCCATTTGCATTTGCATTTGCATTTGCATTTGCTTGTTTTCCAGGGACATGTTGACACGTGTTTCTTTATGTAGTTTTATCTGCTACAACAGAGCCAAGATGTTTCCCGACCGAGGAACGCACAATGTGGCTCCTGTCATCCTCCTTACCATCCTATCCACACTCCACCGACCAACTCCCACAGATCTCGTGCGTGTTATTGACGCTCACTGGTCCGGTGATTGGAGGATCCTCTTGACCCCCCTAGAGGATGCCGTGGCCGACGCTTCGTGGATCCTTCACCAACAACTCGCCACCCTCGCCAACCCACTGCTCGACGGTCCCAAAGACCTGGCTTATGAAAAACTACACATCAGCGAGAGCCTGGCGGTCCTCCGGAGGTACCAGCACCGAGGTCCTTACGCTTCGCTTCTCGCGTGGCATGCACTCGAGTAGTAGTAGGCACTGCACGCACTAGTGCGCGATGTAGATCCCGGTCACCAGACCCACAGAAAATGCCAAGGAGACGACCAGAGTCGCCACTACCACAAGGTCCGAAGCGGTCACAAGGTTGAAACGGAACTGCAGCGACTCGAGCGACTCGTCCTGTGTACCTCCCATCCTGTCGAACAATAAAGCATAAAGAATGAATAGACTTCTCGATGAAGCCCGCGAGGACGGTAGACCTCCACTCTTATCAACGGAGTACGTGATAGACCGGATAGGATATGTACTGAGGACAGGATGCCAGTGGTCTCACCTCCCTGTCACAGGAGGGTCCTGGAAAACTGTATAC
>JAIXQT010000165.1 GCA_027485595.1 Pseudomonadota bacterium
AAGGGCACGACGCGGTCCCTATGCTCATGAAGGAATTTGGCCAGCCGTGGATGTCCAAGAAGATTGCCGAGATACTCCACCAGCGAGGCGTAAGCACCCGTTTCGCCCGCGACGATAAGACCGGGATGATCGTCGCAGTAGACCACGGCATCGCTCTGCGTGCGCAGGCGTACCACATCTGTGATCGGCTCATGCTCGTTCTGAAGAGAAGGACGCACAACGAGGGTCTCCAAGTCCATAATCTCCGACTCCAGATCACTCGTGTGGATGGTGCTGAACCCAGCGAAGCCACAGAAGGGGCACTTGCCAAACTCCTTGAGGCGGGCAATGCTGTCGTCGCTGTAGATACAGAGCACGCGGCACTCCTGGCCATCGAGGTACCCGGTATGTGGCAGAATGACGTGCCCCACCTCTAGATCCTCTGCTGCGTAGGCATCGTAGGTGCAAAGCTCCTCCCTCTTGATGGATGGTACCTGAGGCGGTGCAAGTCTGGTCTCGATGGGCACCATCTCGATCTCGAGCGAGGCCGTGCCGGGCATGCCCAAGAAGTCGGCGACCCGATTCCAGATGACCATGTTCCTTGGCATCATAGGCAGCCTATTGTGGATGGACTCGAGCAAGGCCGCCGCGTACTCGTCGTCGGTGATGGAGGTGCGCATAGCGCAGGGTCGGCCTCCATTCTCACGCAAGCGAGCGAGGAGTGTTGTCTTGCAATGGCCCGTGACCTCCTCCCTCTCCATCATGATGAGCGCCAATTGCTGCATAGAGGCCGAGACGGCTGCTTCCGTGCACGGCATGGCCGCCATGGCGAGTAGCAGGTACACAATGAGATTGGTCTTGAGCGGAATATCCAGGTACCTCGAATAGAAGGACCGGACGACGAGCCGGAGGCATTGCTTGGTCGCGTCCGGTAAGAACGTGGCATCCTCATGCAACCAGGGCATCACCGGCACGACCTCACGCGTGTCGCCCACCGGAGCTGCGATCCTCGGGAAGGTGCGCTTCTCGAGTGTAGTATACTCGAGGGTCGCCTGGGCCCCGGACAGTACCACAAGGCCCTTGCCATCGCCTCGCATCACCGGCAGCGTGAAGCCGATACCCTTTGAGGCCGCAAGCCCGATGGCCTCACCACCCCTCACCTCGATATCGTCAATGCCCTTGCTGTACCGCTCCTCGCGCTGCTGCCTCCACTCACGACGCTTGGCCGCCAGCTCGTGAGCCAATACCGGTGCTTCAAAGGATCCCTCGATGCGAGCTTTGGTCTCTTGATAGACTTGATCCGAGTCCAGTGCGGTGCCGATAAAGACGCTGGTGCAGGACAACAGGATCCGGACGCGCTGATCCGGTCCGTGCGTCGCCAGCACCATGCGAGCCAGCACTTCCTGCAACCGCTCCAAGGTGTTGACGTCGTTGCGGATAGACGGCACCACCTCGGTCTTGAGCCACGTGATAAAGTCCTTGAAGCGGCACAGCGGCAGACGCATCCCCTCGAGGTAGGGAAGAGTCCCCGGCGTGTCGTACAGTGTCGCCAGTGCATCATGATGGACGAACCGGGCACCCTTTCCCCTCGCACGATCGTACAAGTGGGAGGCGACGAACAACAGACGATCGCGGCAGCGGTTCAGGACTTGTTGGACGAGATCTCGCCCAGCACCGAGCCCCGATACCTTGTAGCGAGGCAACTGGACCTCGGAATCTACCGCCAGCAGGACCATGTAGTTGAGATAGTTGCCTCGCTCATCCGTCTCGCGCATCACCCTTTCCATGGACTTTAGGGTAGCCACAGGATCATTCACTTCGCCGTCCGTCACCCAGATGATCAGCTTGCGCGTGTAAGGAGCTCCTGTGGGGATGCAGTCAAACGCCGCGGCGGCATTGGTGGACACACCCACCCGGGAACCACAGCAGTCCTCGCTATGGACATGCATGACAAAGTCACCGACAGGAAGAGTGGGCTCGATGTGGGCCTGGCACGCAAAGGGTAGGTCACGGAACTCGCTGACGTTCAGCTGCTTCATCATCTCGAGCACAATCGCATTCGCCTTGTCCAAGCGCGTCTTATTGCCAGAGAAGGAGAATGGGGTCCACATGGACGCAGAGACATCGCGGGAGGTAATGATTTGTATCCCCTGCCTGATCGTGGGCCTGTGGAGGTAGTCGGGAGAGCGGAGGAGCAGTTCGTAGGCCATTGGATCTGCCAATGAATCACGTGTGATGAACCAGTGAACCAGTGAACCAGTGAACCAGTGAACCAGTGAACCAGTGCATCGCATCTCTGAATTGCTGGCATGAGCTCAACAGTCTCCCACACCGCATAGCACCCCCAGCAAGGCAAGACGCATCAGATGGACCGCGGGCACCGGACCGGATGACGATGACGAGGAGTCCACATTTATTGACCGCGGGCACCGGACCGGATGACGAGGAGTCCACATTTATTAACCGCGGGCACCGGAAACGGTGCGAATTCGAGTTGCGCGGCGAACTCTTTCCAGCTGCATGTTTGGCCCCCCCGCACACATCATACATCATTCATTCACGTTCACAGATGTCGTGGTCGGTCAGGTCCAATGTCCACCCTGAGCGTCGCCAAGACCTGTTCTCTTTCGCTCAAGGAACTCCACCACGTCGTCTCCATCTCTCCTACACTCCGTCCTGTCTACATCAAGGTCGAAGACGTGCCTCCCGAGTACTACACGCTCTGGTCAAACAAGACACCAGAGTCGCCCACGCGTGTCGAGAGGCGTCCCAAGATGAAGAAGCTCTATGTCTTTCGCCAGGCTCTTGTGATTGACGGTGCCGAGGCCTTTGAGGTCGCCCTTTGTGACCACCATGGCAAGGTCGATGACTCTGTAGTGTGCGAATGGTTGCTGCGTGTGGATGGTGCGGTTCTGACTAGCGCTCGCAAAGATATGGGTATTACCTGCAAGGGCGTTGTAGGTGCCTTTGACAACCTTTCCCTGAGCGATTTGGACATGGGCGTTGGCAATTACGCCGATTGGGATTTGGAGGTGCATAGCCCGTAGAGGCTTTTCTCATTTATTTCTTGCCTAATTTGAAGCAGGAAGTGACCCGGCTTGCCACGGCTTGCCATGGGACGCTCTCCCTATTGGCACGAGTACGTGGTTCCTTTGCCGGCCAGACCGGTTCCCGAGTCGCTGCTCGCACTCGCCGAAGCCTACCAGCACCTGGCTCCTCCGCTGGATATGAACGTGTCAGATGGCATTGTCACACGACTTGGGACCAGCTTCTCGTCCAAATCCCCGCTCCTCGTTCAAGTGCTGGAGACTGGTTCGTTGCCGATCGAGGTCCAGTGGGACATGGGTCTCATGCGATCTTGTTCTTCTTATGGGATGGATGAAGAATCCTCCCCGTCGGTTGGCAAGACCTACCGCGTGACGGACGCCGTGACCTACACCATCGCAGGCATCGACTACGATATCTTCCACCTGCACCGGTGGATCGACGGGGCCGATGCTGAGAACAGTTACTGCAGCTTCTTGCTTCGACTCGATGGGACGGTGATGAATATCGAGAGCCTGCAAGCCATTTCGTATGTGGACAAGGCACTGGTCACCTTGCCCAAGGAGAAAGTGGACTGACTGTAAAGGGAGGGACCTCCTGGTCGTCGGTTAAACAGTACATTGCTCTTTCTGCACCGTAGGCTCAAAATGAAAATACCCTCACTTAACTAGGTTCACTTGCGCCGGTGGCGCTCACACGTGGCCAAGGTGCAGCATTTTCTGCAAAGTCGGTGCGGGCACGCGTGCGCTGCCGCGTTACCACACGCACACACTAGAGTAGGTCCTTTGACATCCTCGACACTCGTGTTGCGCTCAAGTGCCACAGTAATGAACCCCCAGTCGCACCTCGGGGTACTCTCTTGCAGTTCCTTGACGGTGTTGTACCTACGCAGAACTTCTCCTAGTGTGGTTTTGGGCCTCAGTCGAGTGTTCGTCAAGAAGTCGCCGAGAATGTAGTCGCGTGTGTACCCCGCGTAAGCGGAATGCAATTCTTCAGGGAGCATCTGCACGCGCTTCAACGCGGCACTGCCTCGCCTGAGTCGCTTGGCTTCTTCACGAGCTTCTCGAATAGGACGGTTCTCCTCGATGCGCCGCTTGCGCTCCGCACGCGCGTGAAGTTGACGGTCCTTCATCTGCTGTATGGCATCTTCGGATCCGTGGACCTCTACGGCGGCGCGACGAATCCACTCGCGCATGTAGAATGTACCTTTGAGATATAGAGTATGTACCTGCACGCCGGTCGGTGGGAGCTGACAACGCTTCAGTAGATACTCTTCACACGCTCTCGTCATGGAAAGAACGCCGAGCTCACGACTCTCGCAACACGTGTTGCATACGTATATGTCGGCGAGGATGAGGTGACGGCGACACTTGTTGGTAGCACCACACCCAGCGCACAAGCCGGGAAGAACTTTCTCTCCAAAGTGAATCGCAAAGGATCTGTACTTGGCCTTGACGAGTGCCAGCTTGTCTCGGTACAGCCGCGACGAGGCCTGTTTCCAAAAGAGGTCTGGAATGTCAAACGTTTTCCGGCAAATGAAGAGCGTCCGCAAGTCGTTCCGGAGAAAAGACTCAACGACACGTAAGACTTCGCAAGGTAGCTGGTCCCACGCCATGATCTGTCCACGTGTGCAGAGCAAAGGCCAAAATAAGAAAGGTTGTCGAAACTACTCTGCTGTTTTGATGTCAGGTCTACTGGACACGCGTGATGTCAGACGTTCCCTCATCCACCTTTGCCAAGCGACTACGGTGCCCCGAAGACGAGAGTGGCGACGAGCTGACCTCTCGTCAGATCAAGGTGGCCCGCTTGCAGAAGGCGCGAAAAAGGCGAAACTGTGAGGCTGACGGGTGCGAGAAAATACCCAACTTTAACCTTCGTGGCGAGACGAGAGGGCGCTTCTGTGCCGATCATAAGCAGCCGAATATGGTGATTGTGACTCTCAAAAGGTGTGAGGCTGACGGGTGCGAGAAAATACCCACCTTTAACCTTCGTGGCGAGAAACGAGGGCGCTTCTGTGCCGATCATAAACAGCCGGATATGGTGATTGTGACTCTCAAAATGTGTGAGGCTGACGGGTGCGAGAAAATACCTGTGTTTAACCTTTGTGGTGAGAAGCGAGGGCGCTTCTGTGTTGGTCACAAGCAGCCCAATATGGTGAATGTTCTCGGTCGAGTTTGTGAGGCTGACGGGTGCGAGAAACAACCCCATTTTAACCTTCGTGGCGAGAAGCGAGGGCGCTTCTGTGACGATCATAAGCTACCCAATATGGTGAATGTTATCCAGCGAACATGTGAGGCTGACGAGTGTACCACTCAGCCAAAGTGGGGCGTGCCGGGTCACCAACCCTCTCGCTGTTCTCGTCACCAGTTGCCGGGAATGATCAAGAACCCAAAGACCCTGTGTGTGTACCCCAAGTGCAAAGAAATTGCGATTTACGGCATCACGACCGCCCGTCACTGCGTCCTGCACAACTTTCCCGAAGAGTTAGCTCTTGTGGGAGGCGCTTGTATTGAGTGTCAGCTGGTAGACGTGCTGGACGGGAAAGGGAGATGTGGTTCGTGTGACCCGGACCAGTTCCGGCGCGTGCGGTTGGCCAAGCAGCGCGAAGTCAAGGCTTACTTGGACCGCAACCCAGGGACCAAAGACTACGACCTGTACGACGAGAAGGTAGGTACGGGCGAGTGCGGCAAGGAACGGCCTGACTTTGCCTGGGACTGTGGCACGCACTGGCTGGTGCTTGAAGTGGACGAAGACCAGCACGAGGACCGGAAAGAGTGGTGCGAGTGCACTCGAATGGTCAACATTGCCGGAAGCTTCGGCATGCCAACAGTGTACTTGCGCTACAACCCTGACTCCTACAAGCCACTGAAAGGGAGAGCACAGGCCCCGTTTCTCAAGCGAGTCGACGAGCTGGTGCGCTGGATCACTTACCTCAAACAGACACCACCAACGGCGTTCGTGTCGGTACTGAAGCTCTACTTTGATGGTTGGAGCGGACATGCAGAAGTAGCCATGGTTGTGCCGTTTGAAAACAAGTAGTGTGCAGGCGATCTAGGCCTCTTTGGAGCGGTCCACAAATCATGCGATCCACAAATTGCAATGTTTTGATTACGACCTTTTAGAACCTCACAGCGTAACGTTCGTGCAGGCAAAAGGGCTTCCTTTAAAGTTTCTAACTTTTTCGATTTTCGTCAGCCTGCACTCTAGGTGCGGGCAAGTTGACACTCATCACTAAACAAAATCAGGAGGCAAAAAGTTAACACACTAAAGTTGCTCAAAAACAAAACGTAACTTTCTGTCAGATTAAACAAGGCTCACACGACCCGCAAAATGAAATTACGGGATCAACGCGAGTAAGTCGTCAAAGTAGCCGTCGATGGCAGCCTTGTCACCAGCTAAACTACTGATCCGAGTTGCCTGTGCCGCTTGGGCGGTGTTGTAACTGCTCACGAGGACCCCGGCTGCCGCGGCAGAGGCGACACCGAGTTGCTTGCGTATGTTCCCGGCACTGCCATGTCCTGTATGCAAGGTTATCCTTCCCGATTGGAAACTGGAGAGGCGAGTCAAAAGCGATTCAATCTTTTGTGAGCTCGTGAGCACCTGTTTGACCTGGATCGGCAGTGATCCCGTGGCGGTCAGAGTATTGTCTCCCGTGACGCTGATGGCCAGGGAGGTGTTGATCGTAGTGGTGGCTGTCGTGTCGAGGCGCTTGTAATACACGTTTCTGAGTGCCGTGGTGTAAGTGCTCGCGGACGCGGACCCCGAAAGCGTGATGGAACTCGAAGTGGTCGTCTTGGTCAGCGGGCTCGGTAGGCTGTAGGAGGTACTGACGAAGATCTGCTCTGCCGAGGTGCTGATCCCGGAGTAGGAGACAGTCAGTGAGCTGACGTTGACGCTCGTAGGCATGCCAATACTGCAGCTAGTACCAAAGAGTACCTGGTCGGTGCTCGTCGAGAGGCTGAGCTGCACGGCGGACAGGGGCAGTGTGAGTGTAGGCGGGTAGGAGCTCCGTCCAACCAGGGTGATACTGGAAGACCCGCTCTGGGCCGTGGTCGATTGGAGGGCCACGCTGATAGACCTCGTGAAGGAAGCCGTCGCCGAGGTGTCAAGTCGTTTGTAGATGATGTGCTTTAGGAGACTCGTGTAGGTGGCGACACTGGCCGTGCCGGCAAAGGTGAGGGCCGTGCTGCTGGTCGTCAGGGCGACCCCACTGGGCAGTGAAACGCCAAAGGCAAGGTCGATGGTCTCATCGGAAGACCACGATGTGTAGGTGATGACCATCTGGTTGAGCTGCATGCCTGCCCCGGCGAGGATTGAAGTACTCGAGTTGAAGAGGATTTGCTCGCGGTCGGAGTTCAGATCTACCACCACACTGGTGGCCAGGACGGGCGTGAGGGCCGCGCCCTTGAGTGTAAGGCTACCGGTAGCGGTGGTTGTGTTTTCGGAGAGGGAGGCCACGACATTCAGAGTCTTGGTAAACGGTGTCTGGTCGCTGGTGATGAGACGGTGGTACGTCACTCGTTTCAGTGCGGCTGCCCAGGAGCTTTCGGTAGCGGCCGTGCCGCTGATGTAGAGCCCACCGGTCGTGCTGAGAGAGGAGAGCCCCGACGGCATGGAGTAGGTGGGGTCCATCACAATCTGCTCGGTCGTGGTCGAGATGCCCGAGAGGGTCACCATGACCTGGCTGAGTGTCAGATCCTGTGGGGCCGTCAGGTTGGTGGTGACGCTATCAAAGAGGGTCTGGTAGCCGCTGTTGGTGATATCGAGGTTGACCGCGTCGGTGCTGAGTGTCAGGGTGGGGCCTAGGTTGCAGGTGGCCTCGATGGTAATGGTGGTCGATCCGCTGCGCGAGTCGTTGGTGCCCGTGACCTCGATGCCGATCGTCCGGGAGAATGCGACATTGTTGGTGGTGGATAACCTCTTGTAGACCACGTGTTTGAGGGCATCGGTATAGTTTGAAGCGGACGCATTGCCGCTGAGGGTGAGTGTAGTGCTGTCGGTCGAGACACTGATGCCCGAGGGCAGTGAGTATCCGGTCTGGATCGCCAGTTCTTCTTCAAGAGTGACTCTGTCTGTGTAGGTGAGTACGACCTGTGCGACCTGGTAGTCCGGGTCACAGGTGATGACGGCGGAGGAATCGACGAGTACCTGTTCGGAGCTTGTGTTGAGATCGAAGATCGTCGAGGCCGTCGCCGTAACGGTCGGGTAGATGGTTCCCGATCCGGAGACGGAGATGGAGCCTGTGCTGACTACTGCGTTGGACGCGGTCACCTGCACCGAGATGGTGTTGGTAAAGGTCGTCTTGTCACTCGTGACGGTGCGCTGGTACTGGATCTTGCGTAGGGCGGCCGTGTAGGAATCCGCCGAGGCCGTGCCCGAGAGGGTTAGTGTGCCTCCCGAGACGG
Organism: Pseudomonadota bacterium; assembly: GCA_027485595.1. Taxonomy (GTDB): domain Bacteria; phylum Bdellovibrionota_C; class UBA2361; order UBA2361; family OMII01; genus OMII01. The sequence continues at coordinate 8,430 of JAIXQT010000165.1, forward strand.
ACGCGCTTATACCCGCCGGGAGGGAGTATCCCGAAGTCATGAGCAGGCGTGCCTGGCTGGTGTTCATGGTGGAATAGGTGACGACGACCTGCGTCACGCTCAGGTTGGTGTTGGGTGTGGTGATGGAGTTGCTCGAATCAAAGAGGTCCTGTGCGGTAGAGAGGCAGATGTCGAGGGCGACTGTCGACCCCGTCAGGCTTACCGTGGCCTCGGTATTGCTCTGCCCGGACAGGGTGGTCGTACTGCAGTAGGTATCGCCGTTAGCGTCGGTCAGGGTAAGGTACATTACCCGGGTGAAGCTGTTGTAGCTGTTGGTGGTGGTCCTCGTGTAGGCGAGCTGTTGGAGGACGGCCACGTAAGTAGAGGCCGCGGCCGAACCGCTCAGCGTCATGGTGGTCTTATCGGAGCTCGTCGTAAAGCTCAGCCCCGCCGGCAGGGAATAGGCCGCCGCGAGGGCCACCTGCTCGGACCCGGAGATGATGGTGGGGTAGTAGATGACGAGGCTTGCTCCTGTCACGTCGCTTACCACGCTGGCACTCGCGTAGATGAGCTGTTCGCTGCTGATGTTGACGTCCACGGTGGCGGACGTGGTGAGGCCGTAGGGCACGGCCTGGGCCACCAGGGACAGGGAGCTCGTGCTGATGAGGCTGTTGGATCCGGTAATGGTCACCGAGACCGTCTTGGAGAAGGTGGTGGCACTCGTTGTCAGGCTACGTTGGTAGCACACCTTGCGAATCACGGCCTGATAATTGCTGGCCGACGACACGCCCGAGAAGGAGAGTTGTCCGGTGGCGCTGGTGGACAGGGAGGCTCCCGCGGGTACTTCCTGACCGACGCTAAAGTTGGTCGATCCATCGGTCCCGTTGAAGTGGTGCAAAAAGACAGTGGTACTATCGCCGGTAAAAGCACTGGACGTGGGTGTGAACGAGGTTCCCGAGTACCTGTAACGGTTGCTGAAGCGGATCTCGTCAATGAATCCGCTGATGACACTGCTCTGAGGCGAATTGTTGAGGCCGTAGGACCCTACATACAGCTGGGCAAATGCCGAGGAGGGTGGGTTGAGCCCCGTCTGGGTGTAGTTGAGACCTCGCGATCCGTTGATGTAGATCTGGTAGCCCGTTGCATCATACTGAAAGACAATGTGGCTCCACGTATTAAGAGTCACGGCGTTGGTGGAGGTGGCGCTTGTCCCTCCGTTAAAGCTACTACCCGCCGATCCGAAATCTGCTACCATCCTCCTGTTGGTATCCATGCGGAACCACAAGTACCTGTTGTTGGAGGCATCCACCAACGAGAACAACGTCTGATTGGCGCTCGCCGTGGTAGGGTAGAAGAAGCACTCGAGGCAGTAGCCGTTGGATGCAAACGCAAAGCCCGATGTGGTAATGCCCGTCACCTTGAGGTATGGATTACCGCTCGCCGCATAGGCGGCCCCGGCCGTCCCGAACTTGAAGCGGGTGGTGTTGTGAGTGACACCGGAACTGGTGCCCAGGAAAGTAGCCGTGGAAGGCAGTGTGATGCCGGAAGGCAACGTGTAGGTCGGATCCAGTACCAGGGTCTCGCTGCTGGTGGTAATGCCCGAGCAATTCACCACGACGGTACTGATATTGTTGGGCGAGGGGATGGTGAGCGCGGCGCTCGTAAAGAGAGGCTGCACGGCGCTCGTAAAGAGCCCTACACCCACGCTGCTGGTGCTCAGTGTCAGTACGGGAGGCAGGTAGCCCGCCGTGACCGAGCTGCTGGCCGTGCCAGTACCATTCAAATTGACGGCCGCGACCGTGTAGGTGTAGTTGTAGCCGTCGGTGAGCCCCGTGATGGTCCTCGAAGTCCCGCTAATCCCAGTCACACTGCCGTTGCCGGCGCTGCTCGTGTACGTCACGGTATAACTGGTGATGGTAGCTCCTCCGTTGGAGGATGGGGCGGACCAGGTGAGCGCAACGGACCCGCTGCTGGTGGTAGCGGAAAGTCCCGTCGGTGCCCCTGGTGTGGTGGAGGGTGTAGCGGTCGCGGAGCCGCTCGCGGTGCTAGTACCCTTGGCATTGACCGCCGCCACCGTAAAACTATACAAAGTTCCGTTGGTCAGGCCCGTGACAGTGGTCGAAGTGCCTGAAATACCGGTGGCGCTACTGTTGCCTCCGCTCCACGTGTAGGCGACGGTGTACGATGTGATGGTCGCACCACCGTCCGATGCAGGAGCCGTCCAGCTGAGCGCCACACTCGTGTTGCCGTAGGTGGCGGTGAGGCCGGTGGGTGCACCCGCCGTGGTGGAAGGCGTGGAGGTTACGGAGCTGCTCGCGGTGCCGGTGCCCTTGATGTTGACGGCCGCAACCGTAAATGTGTAAAGGATGCCGTTCGTTAGTCCCGTGACGGTGTAGGCCAGATCCGATGGCACTTCCTGACCCACCCCGAAATCCGTGGAGGTGTTGGTCCCATCAAAGTGGTGCAGGAAAACAGCCTGACTGTCGCTTGTAAAGGCGCTGGATGTGGGTGTGAAGGAGGTACCCGAATACCGGTAGTTATTGCTGAAGCGCACTTCGTCAATCGACGCGCTAATGAGACTGTTCTGGGGCGTGTTGTTAAGGCCGTAGGACCCGACGTACAGCTGGGCGAATGCCGAGGAGGGTGGGTTGAGCCCCGTCTGACCGTAGTTGAGACCTCGCGATCCGTTGATGTAGATCTGGTAGCCGGTCGTGTCGTACTGAAAGACGACATGATTCCACGCGTTGAGGGTCACCGTGTTGGTGGAGGTGGCGCTCGTGCCGCCGTTGAAGCTGCTACCGGCTGATCCAAAATCCGCCACCAGATTCCTGTTGGTGTCCATGCGAAGCCACAGGTACCTGTTGCCCGAGGCGTCCACCAACGAGAAAAGAGTCTGTACGGCGCTGGTGCTGGTGGGGTAGAAGAAGCACTCGAGGCAGTAGCCCTTGGTGGCAAATGCAAACCCCGATGTGGTGATGCCCGTCACTTTCATATGTGGGTTTCCACTGGCCGCATAGAGGGCTGACGCGGTTCCAAACTTGGCCCTGGTCGTACTCTGTGTCACGCCCGATGTACTCCCGGAGAAAGCGGGAGTGGCGGTGATGTCCGTGGTGCTCTGGGTCCCTTCGGTACTCGACCTCGTAATGGTATAACTCGTGATGGACGCACCTCCCGTAGAGGAGGGAGGAGTCCATCGGAGCGCAACTTGCGCGTTGCCCGATGTTGCCGCGAGGTTGGTGGGTGCTCCGGGTGTCGTGGAAGGGGTCGCGGAAGCGGAACTGCTGGCCGCACCGGACCCTTGTGAGTTGACAGCCGTGACGGTAAAGCTGTAGGAGGTGCCATTCGTCAGGCCCGTAATGGTGGTGGATGTCGAGGTAATGCCCGTCACGGTCGAGGCTCCGTAAGTGACGGTGTAGGTAACCGTAGCACCCCCATTCGATGCCGGTGCCGTCCAGCTGAGGTCGACGCTCGTGTCGCCCGAGGTCGCGGTCAGGTCCGTGGGTGTACCCGGTGTGGTGGCGGGTGTGGCCGTGGCCGACCCACTGCTGGTACCTGTACCTTCCGAGTTGACGGCGGCCACCGCAAAGGTATAGGCCGTGCCATTCGTCAACGAGGTTATCGTGGTGGAGGTGCCCGAAATGCCGGTGGCGCTGTCGCTGCCTCCGCTCCAGGTGTAGCTGACAGTATACGAGGTGACCGAGGCCCCGCCGTTGGAGGCGGGTGCCGACCACGAAAGTCCGATGCTCGCATTCTGGACGCTCGCCGTGAGTCCCGAAGGCGCCCCGGGTGTGGAGAGGGGTGTGGCGGTCACCGGATCACTCGAAGTACCGGTCCCGTATGTATTAAGAGCTACCACGGTAAACGTATACAGAGTTCCATTTGTCAACGAATCGACAGTGGTGGATGTCGAGGTGATGTTGGTCTTGCTGCTGCTGCCACCACTCCACGTGTACTCGACGGTGTAGGAGGAGACGGCGGCACCACCATCCGAAGCGGGTGCGTCCCAGGTAAGATCCACGGAGGCGTTGCCGTAGGTAACCGCCAGGTTCTGGGGTGCCGAAGGAGGCACGCCGGGTGTCGCATTGACCGAGGAGCTGGCAGACCCGGTGCCCTGTGCGTTGACGGCGGCCACGACAAAGCTGTAGGCGGTCGAGCTGGTGAGCCCTGTGATGGTGGTGGACGTCGAGGCGATTCCGGTAACGCTCGTGCTGTCCTGGCCACCGACAGTGCCATACGTGATGGTGTAGCTCGTGATGCTGGCCCCGCCGTTCCAGGCAGGTGCTGTCCACGAGAGGGCGACCTGAGCATCGCCGGCCGTGGGTGTGAGTGACGTCGGTGCGTCGGGGACCGTAGCGGGTGTAGACGTGGTTGTGGCCGCCGTCCCGGTGCCCTTGGTGTTGATGGCCACCACACTGAAGCTGTAGGCGACGCCGTTTGTCAGCGACTCAAAGGTGGCCGTGGTGTCGGTCAGGTCGGTGAGGGACCCGCTGCCACTCGACGCGGATGTGTAACTGGCCGTGTAGCTGGTCACACTGAAGCCACCGTCTGATGCAGGGGCCGACCAGTTGAGCACGACGGTGCCGTTGGAAGGGGTAGCCTCGAGGCTGGTCGGGGCACTGGGTGGGATACCCGGATCCTTGGTCACTGACGAACTTGCCGTGCCAGTACCATTCGTATTGACGGCTGCCACGGTAAAGGTGTAGGAGGTGCTGTTGGTAAGTGAAGAGATGGTGGTCGAGGTGCCACTAATCGAATCGACGGTGACGTTCCCCTCGGTGCTCGTGTACTCGACAGTATAGCTCGTGATGGTAGCCCCGCCGTTGGAATCTGGTGCGGACCAACTCAGGGAGATGGATCCGTTGCCGGCGGTGGCGGTAAGGCTTGAGGGTGCACCGGGTACGGTCGACGGTGTGGCGGTCGCGGAGCCGCTCGACGTCCCGGTGCCCTTGGTGTTGACCGCCGCCACCGTAAAACTATACAAAGTTCCATTGGTCAGGTCCGTAACCGTAGTCGACGTGCCACTAATCGCCGTCTTGCTGCCACTCCCTCCGCTCCAGGTATAACTGACAGTATACGAGGTAATATTGGCACCGCCATCCGAGAGCGGTGCGGTCCAACTAAGGTCCACCGAGGCGTTGCCTTTGGTGGCGGTAAGCTCGGTGGGTGCTCCGGGTGTAGTCGAAGGGGTCGAGGTCGCCGAGTCGCTGGAAGATCCACCGCCATTGGTATTGACCGCGGCGACCGTAAACGTGTACGAGGTGCCGTTGGTCAGCCCCGTGATGGTCGTCGAAGTCCCGACAATCGAGGACACGCTCTCGGATCCCTCGGTGCTGCTGTAGCTGACCGTGTAGCTCGTGATACTAGCACCACCGTTCGAGGCGGGTGCCGTCCAGCTCAGGGCTACACTATTGGCACCCGAGGTAGCCGTGAGGCCCGTGGGTGCACCGGGGACGGTGGAGGGTGTTCCTGTGACGGAGGAGCTTAACGTCGAGGTGCCCTGGCTGTTGAGAGCGGCGACCCTTATCGTGTAGGTCGTGCCGTTGCTCAGGCCGGTGAGGGTGGTCGAAGTACCGCTGATCCCGGTAACACTCGTATCGTCACCGCCGCTGTTGTAGGTGATAGTATACGAGGTGATGGCAGCGCCGCCGTTTGAAGCGGGTGCCGTCCAGCTGAGTGCGAGACTGCCGTTGCCGGTGGTAGCACCGAGACCCGTGGGTGTACCCGGTGTGGTAGCGGGTGTGGCCGTCGCCGAGCTGCTTGCCGTCCCGGTGCCCACCGCGTTCAAGGCCGCGGCCGTAAATGTATAGAGTACACCATTCGTGAGCGAGGTAATGGTGGTCGACGTGCCACTAACCCCCTCGACACTCCCACTGCCTCCCGCGTAGGTGTACTCGACAACATAACTCGTAATGGCCGCACCACCATTAGAGGACGGGGCTGTCCAGCTGAGCGCTACACTCCCGTTGGAAGGCGTCGCCGAAAGCCCCGTGGGTGCACCGGGTGTGGTGCGTGGGGTGGCGGCAACGCCGGCGCTTGCCGTGCCACTGCCACTCCCGTTCACGGCGGTCACCGTAAAGCTATACAAAGTACCATTCGTCAACGAGGTGACGGTGCCTGACGTCCCGCTGACCCCCTCGACACTCCCACTGCCTCCACTGTAGGTATAGTTGATGGTGTAGCTGGTGATGGATGACGTGCCGGTCGTAGCCGGGGCACTCCAAGAGAGGGCAACGGCGCCATCGGTTGGCGTGGCCGTCAGTGAGGTCGGTGATCCGGGCTTGTCGGTGTTGCTCAGGAGGGTGAAGTAGGCAAAGCCGAGGGCCTTGTTGGTGCTGCCGGTGCCGTTGCTCGTGGCCGTGATGGTGAGCCTGACGGACGTTCCCGAGGGGACAAAAGTGGAGCTGTAGACCTTGTTCCAGAACCTGTCGCTCGGCGTGGTCGAATAGATGGTCTGGGACCATGAAGGTGACGTGGTGGAGGCGACAATGCTGAACGTGGAGGGTGCAGCGTAGTTCTTGTTGGTATTGAGGGTGATCCAGAAGGCGAGGGTGTAAGTCGTTGAAGTGCTCAGGGTCACTGTCGTATAAAAGTTGCCCGTGAGAATTGTCGAATTGTTCAGGTTGATGTACGCGAGGCCTGGACCGATGGCTGCACCGGGCATCCAGGACCTGCTCGTATTGGTGCCGTTGCCCGCATTGGAGAACGTCCACCCGTTAGAGGTCGTAGGTCCAGTGGCGGAATAGTTGAAATCACCACCGCTGACCAACGTGCCTTCGGCCGTGGAACTGGAAGCATCGCTCGAGAGACTCAGACTTGGTGTGGAACTGGCACCTTCTTCGGCAATGACCGCGTAGTCACCGTACGCGGTGGTTTGATTTGTCGTGCTGGTAAAGTAGAGTGTGCACCACACCCAGCTGTAAGGAGGCGTGAACCAGTCGGACGTAAAAGGCACCCAGCCCCACGAGAGCGCGTTGCTGTTTGAGGTTTCTTGGGTCGTAGGTCCAGACTGGAGGCGGAAGTTGATGGTGCCGGGGTAAGGGTAGCTGCCGGCATACTGCATGTTCTTGGCCAGGAAGCATCCCACCTTGTAGCGCTTGTTGGTGTTGAGACCTGCTACGCAGAAAGAGACATAGGTTGTGTTACTGGTGCCCGTATTGACCTGGAGGCGCAAGCCGCGGGTGCCAACCACGGGTTGGAATTGGTAATCCGTTCCACCGGGTAGTGTGGTACACAGGGCGGTGTTTTTGTGGTAGTAAATGCCGTTGACCAGAGTGCCGCTGGTATCGGTCGTCTCCTCGAAACTGCTCACCATGACGGGATGACTCAAGGACATGGAGTTGCGGAAGTCGGTCACCACTGATAAGAGCTCCAGATTGGGCCCCGCGATGCTAATGGCATCAAGCAGCAGACCTCGAAAGTCACTCGTGTTGGCGGTCGTCGTGGTGATGCTCATACTGAAGAGGGCGGTCGTGGTCGTCGGTGTGAAACTTGCCTGGCACCTGCGCCATGCTTCACCCGTAGGCAGCGTGCTCCAGAGTGTCGTCGGGGCATTGTAGCCATAGGTCACATCCACAGTAAAGCTGTCCGGTAAGACCGATGGTAGTCCGGACGTCGGAGTGTTGTGGTTGCGCTTTCCCGCCATCCAGAACACGAGATCGTATGACGATCCGACGGTCAGCCCGGTCACGTAAAAGTAGATGGCCCCAAACTTGTTCGCCGTGTTGCTGCTGGCACACATGATACCGATCTTACTGCCTTTCACGGGCGGTAAGCAGGAGACCGTGGTGTTGGTGTTGTACCCCATGATACCGGGAAGACTGGTCGGGGTGGTGGTGATGCTCTGCGCGGGAGAATACCCCGCCGTGTTGCTGAAGGAAATGCCACTGTACACACCCCCAGGTGTCCCGGTGTCGGATAACTCAAAGTCGGTGATCAGAAAGTTGCTGCTATCAATGCTCGTGTGAAAATCGCTCAGCACACTCAGCGACGAAGTATCCCCGCCACCAATCTTGACATCCTTCATGTACAGGGTTCCGTTGGCACTCGTGTTGGTCAGCGAGGCCGTGACGGTGAATTGCAGGATGGTCCAGGAGGTAGTAGGCGTGAAGGAACTAGTCGTTACGATGTTACTCGTGCTGGTATTGGGAATGCCCGAGTGGATCTGCGTTACCGTCGTCCCGTGGTGGGCCGTGATGGTGAAAGAGGCCATGTGGCCGGAGGCGATCCAGGTGTTCAGTTGGATGCTATAGGAAGCGCTCGTCGAAAGCCCGCCCAGGGCCACGGAGATGGTGCCTTGGTACGTGTAGGGTGAACCGACCTGGCACTGGATGTACGCCGCGCCTGTGGGGCTGGTCGTACCCGTGTAGCCGGCGGGAGATCCAAACAACCACCCACCATAGTTACCAGACAGCTGGCGTTGGGCTTGCGAGCCAAAGACGGACGACGGGAAGTCGCCGTTGGTGAGGAGCGTGTAGGACATGGCTCGTTATCCTCGTTTTCCTTACCCTACCATAATTTTCGTTTCCCAGTGACAAGAGGTGTGTAGTAAAGGCGCGTGTCTTTTAATCTCTTTTTACAGATACTCATCGACCGAGATATACATGAATATCCATTTGGAAACCGCTCACCAACTCTACGACGACGCGCGCTCTACTCACGCGGATTTGCCCAGTCCGACAGAGTGGTTGGAGAGACCCGAGTATCACGCGGGAGGGTGGGTGAATCTCAAATCCCTTATGCGGCAGAACCCCGATCGATCGATCGCACACAAAGTGTTGTCAAGCTCCTTTGGAGTGTACATGGAGCACATGACGCGTCACTTCCCTTCTTCGCGCCCACCCGTAAAGACCATCGAGTAGCCCGGCTGTGCTCAAAGGACCCTGGCTGCGATACAGGAGGAGGTGCGAGGCCTTGGCGGTCGAGGCGCTTCGGCGAGGCAGTGCCGCGAGATGAAGACGTGCCGACGATGTCTCTTTTTGTTGCTCTAAGGATAATACTTGACTAGTGACTAGTGACTTGTCATGGCATCGGCATTGAGTGATTACCAGACCAAACGAAGCAGCTACGTGACCGCTCTAAGTGCTGCGAATGCGGCCTGGCTTGTACGGGATAATCTTCGTCTTGAGCTCCTCGATGCTCTTAGCACGGCCACGGTCGATACTCTGTCTTCCCTCTCCAGCTTAAAAGCAGAGTACCTCTCTGCCGTCAGTGATGTCACAAGTGCCGTGACTACCTTGGTGACCAACTACCAGGATCAGCAGGAAGCCTTTACAACGCTTCTAACCAGTTAGGCGTTTTTTTATTTTGAAGGTCAGGTTAAAACAAGTTACGACATAGATGGCTCCGAATTCGTCCAGACTCAAGAACTTTGCCACCTATGGTGATGTCAGCCAGAGAGACCTCTATCTGAGGGATGTGTTCCAATGCAGCACGTCGGCTTCCATTTCCCATGGGTTTTATCAAATCTCAGGAACCACTGCCACTAGCGCCGCTGCTGAGATCGTCGACCTTTCAAGTGATGTCGGTACCTGGAGCCTGTACACCAAGGCATCGGGAACCACCCTCGATACGGACACGGCGACGGCCCGCGTGACGATTAGTGATAGCACGGCCTTTGCCACGCCTGTAAGTGTAAAGAGCAATACACTTGACACGTTCACCAGCGGGTACTTTGGGCTTACGCTAAGCTCGTCGGCCACTGGCTTTAATGTGGTCGATAACGCTGGGACGACCATGCTGGACGTCGATACTCTGGGTAACACACAGCTCGGCGGTACGCTCACGGTCAACTCCAATGCCTACGTCTCAGGAGATGCCACCTTTATCGGCAACTGCACGACCTACGGGACGTTCGCTGTCTCAGGAGCAGCGACCTTGGGCTCGTCACTGTCCGTAAGCAGCAGTGCAAGCATCGGTGGAGCACTGAGCGTGACGGGCGCTCTGAGCTTGAGCTCATCGGCTGCTATTACTGGTGATGTGAGTGTTGGTGGCACACTCTCTGTCACTGGGGATTGTACCTATGACGGCACGCTGACGGTCAACGGGAGTACGCTCACGGTTCAGAATGCTTCGACCCCGAGCAAGGCGGTTGTGGTGGGAGAAGACTATGTGAGCTTTGGCGGGATGTGGAGGCTGAAATATGATGACAGCAGTTCCACGCTTCAAATCCAGTCATATGATTCTGTGTCCAGTGCTTGGGTACAGAGGCACCAGTTCCTCACCCGGTGAGTTGTTTATTTTGCAGGCCGTCCCTAGGAGCTAATGTCCTAGGAGTGATCGGATACTTATCCTGTTAAACCCGATTCAGTTGCACGCCACTATGTCGAGTCGCGAGGTTCAAGTCCTCGAGCCCTCTCAGCTGCAATCCTTGTCACCTCCGCGACAACATCGTACTCTCTCTTGTACCCTAAAAAATCAACTCGCAACAGCGTCTCGGGTAGAGGCGCTACGAACGCCTCGAGTAGCAATTGTCGGAGCGATGGCAGTAGATGTTTGAGGGGGTTGAATCTGATGAGAAAGAGCGCTCGGCCTTGACCCTGTTCGTGCAGCTCCAGCACTCTGATGCACTCGCAGTCCCTCGAGTAGAAGCGGTGAGCCTGTTCGTCCACTTCCACAATCACGAGGCGGTCTAACAGCAGATACACAAAATCGCCACGGCGGCGAGTAGGTGCACAAGGCAGGGCTTCATCAAGATAGCTGTAGTTTGCCGTATCCTCGTAGCTTTTCAAGTAAACTTCCACGAGGTGCTCGTACTGCTTGACGCGCTCAGTGCCCTTGCGACACGTCCAGCACAAGAAACCTTGGCGAGCTACTGAAAACTGGCTGCAGCTCGCACACCGTGTCCCGCCTCCGTGATAGACGCAAAGGTCCGTTGTTCCGACGGCTGATTTGGTGCAGTTTGCGTGAATACACCGCCTGCCACCTCCGTGTCGAACACAAAAGTCCGTGGCTCCTTCGGCCGACTTGGTGCAGCCTTCGTAAGTGCAGCGCTTGCCGCCTCCGTGGGCTTTGCAAAAGTCCGTTGGTGTTCGAGCCGACTTGGTGCAGCCTTCGGTAGTACAGCGCTTGCCGCCTCCGTGGGCTTTGCAAAAGTCCGTTGCTCCGGTAGCCGCCTTGGTACAATCTGTGTAACTACATCGCCTGCCGCCTCCGTGTTTCGCACAAAAGTCCGTTCGATTTCGAGCCGACTTGGTGCACCCTTCGAAAGTGCAGCGCTTGCCGCCTCCGTGTTGAATACAAAAGTCCGTTGCTCCGGTAGCCGCCTTGGTGCAGTTTGTGTAGATACAGCGTCTTCCGCCTCCGTGTTGGATACAAAAGTCCGTTGCTCCGGCAGCCGCCTTGGTGCACCCTTCACTAGTACAGCGTCTGCCGCCTCCGTGTCGCTTGCAAAAGTCCGTTGCTCCGGCAGCCGATTTGGTGCACCCTTCGAAAGTGCAGCGCTTGCCGCCTCCGTGCGCTATGCAAAAGTCGGTAGCCCCTTGAGCCCACTTGGAGCAACCTTGCTCCTGACAGGTCCGTTTTGCCTGTTTGCATCTTCCATTCGCGGTCTCCTGACACACCCGCTTTGTTGGAAGAGGAGAGGACGTCTTTAGCATCGCCTGTGCACCCAGTACACAAGTCGGTCAATCGTACCAGCACTTCGACTCTCTGGACTGAAAAAGTGAGAGTGTCTCAAGCAAAAACAGCAGCATCTGACCACACCTTTGTCTCCATTCATTATGGCAGGACAATGGACGTAGTCTGTCGTGAGCTGCAAGCCTTGCTGTCCGCCCCAGACCCGAGTGAGACTCTGGTCGATGACGTGGCGCCTCTGATCAAGGTGATTCAAGATCCGTCACGATACCGCCTCTTCATCGATCAGATGGTGCTCCACGACCCCATCGCCTATGGAGGGGTTTCATGGAGACCTGCTATTGCAAAGCTGATGGATGCGTACCCTAACTTCTTTGGCCTCGGTGGCGAGGTTGTCCCAAATGAGATGCTGCACCTGGCCTGTAAAATTGGCAACCTGGGATTTGTCCGTGACCTGGTGCAACGAGGTGCCACGCCGCATCGAGATCCGGCGCACACGTCGAGTTTGGCAGTTGCCACGTCCTTTGAAGAATGGGATGTAGCTGCTTTCCTGGTGCAGTTGCTCAATGCGAACAAGTTCCTCCACCACACGGACCCGAATGGTGGAACGGCCTTTTGGCATGCC
>JAIXQT010000234.1 GCA_027485595.1 Pseudomonadota bacterium
ACCACCCTGCGAGTCCTTTTGGCTCTATACTAGCTCTATGACAACCTCTCCCACGATCCCTTCGAGCGTCGTGACACCTCCACATCTTCGATCCTTCATCGACGTGCGCCCTGATAGTGATTTCCCGATTCAGAACTTGCCGTACGGGTCCTTTATTCCTTCCGACGCACGCACTTCTCGGATCGGCGTCGCTATCGGCGACTTTGTGCTCGATCTCTCTGTGCTCGCGGACGCTGGTCTCTTGGGTGAGGTGGCGAGGTCCGAGCGGTACTTTTCCGACACAGTGCTCAATCGATTCATGGATCAAGGTCGGTTCGTGTGGCGCTCTACCCGGCAACGGATCACCGAGCTTCTAAGTTCGGATTGTCCAATCCTGCGCGATGACGTTGAACTTCGGGCTCGCGCCCTTTATGCACGAGAGCACGTTACCCTCTCGATGCCGATCCGTATTGGGGGATACACCGATTTTTACTCCTCAATCGACCACGCTCGCAACGTCGGGGCGCTCTTTCGCGACCCGGCGAACGCCCTCAGTCCAAATTGGCGCCATATTCCGATCGCGTACGATGGGCGAGCGGGATCTATCGTTCTTTCGGGTACCGATCTGCACAGACCGTGTGGTCAGACGAGGCCCTCGGATGATGCGCCGCCTGTATTCGGTGCTTCGAGGGCTCTCGACTTTGAGTTAGAGCTCGCCTTTGTCGTTGGTAAAGGAACACAACTCGGGGAGTCGATCTCATGCCCTAACGTTGACGATCACGTTTTCGGTGTTGTGTTGCTCAACGATTGGAGCGCGCGTGACATTCAGAAGTGGGAGTATCAACCCCTTGGTCCGTTCCTTGGAAAGAACTTTGGTACTTCTATCTCACCATGGGTTGTTACCCTTGATGCGTTAGTGCCCTTCGAGGTTGACGGGCAGCCGCAAGATCCGCAGCCGATGGAGTATCTCCGTTCCGCGCGACGGGTATTCGATATGCATCTTGAGGTCGCGATCCGCTCCTCGAAGATGCCGCCCGGAGATGCGTATGTCACAACCCGCTCAAACGCGAAGTATGTGTATTGGGATCACCAGCAACAACTCGCGCACCACACGGTGAATGGTTGCCCTATGTCCCTGGGTGACCTCTACGCCACCGGTACGATGAGCGGCCCAACTCTGGACTCCCTGGGATGTCTCCTTGAGATTACCAAGGGAGGTAAGGAGCCAGTGATTCTTCCGACCGGGGAAGAGCGACGATTCCTCGCGGATGGCGATTCCGTGCGTATGCGCGGATGGTGTCAGGGAGATGGCTATAGGGTTGGCTTTGGTGAGGTGGTTGGATCGGTCCTTCCCGCGAAACCGCTGTGACCAGCTTTGCTCCGCACGTATAAGAGGCCCGACGATCTGCATCGCCGGGCCTCTTGTTTTTGTTCACGAGCTGAATGCGTAACGCTTATGACTCAAGGGCCTTGATGCCCGGAAGGGAGTTCCCCTCCAAGAGAGCGAGGAACGCGCCACCAGCGGTCGAGATGAAGCTGAACTTGTGTCCGAGCTGCATCTGGTGGATAGCGGCATCCGTATCACCGCCACCTACAACCGTGAGGCCGTGAGAGTTAGCGATCGACTCACACATATCGTGCGTTCCCTTCGCGAAGTCCTCGTTCTCGAACGCACCCATCGGCCCGTTCCATACGATCGTCTCCGCGGTGTGAAGCGCCTCGCGATAGAGGAGGCTGGTCGCTGGTCCTACATCGAGCGCCATCGTATCGGCCGGGATCTCCTGAACTGGAACCGCGCGGCCAAGGCCCTTGCTCGAGAGCGATGGAGCGACAACCACGTCCACCGGGAGGTACACCTTGCAATCACGTCGAGCGAGTGTGCCGAGGAGTTCAAGGCACTTCGCGGCGAGATCTGGCTCGAAGAGTGAACGACCTACTTGAAGTCCCTGAGCGGCGAGGAAGGTGTTCGCCATAGCGCCACCGATGATGAGCTTGTCCGCCTTTGAAGCAAGGTTCACGAGCGCGTTGAGCTTGCTCGAAACTTTCGACCCGCCGATCACAACGCACAGGGGCTTCTTCGGCTTCTCCATCGCCTGGTGGTAGTAATCAACTTCTTTTTGCATGAGGAGTCCCGCAGCCTTCTCCTTGAAGAGCTTTGGAACACCTACCATGGAGGCGTGTGAGCGGTGCGCAGTCGCGAATGCGTCGCCAACGAACACCTCTCCGAGCTTCGCGAGTTGCTGCGAGAACTCAAGATCGTTCTTTTTCTCTCCAGGGTTGAATCGAAGATTCTCAAGGAGGAGTACCTGACCATCCTTAAGCTCGCCAGCGAGCTTGGTAACCTCAGGACCCACACAGTCCGGAGCCATGATCACATCGGTGTTTAAGAGTTCAGCCAAGCGACGGCTGACCGGCTTGAGCGAGAACGCCGCGTCGCGTCCGCTCGGCTCTCCGAGGTGAGACATGAGGATGGCTCGACCACCCTGCTCAAGAACGTGCTTGAGGGTTGGCAAAAATTCCTTAATACGGTTGTCGTCGGTTATCTCCTGCGCTTCGTTGAGTGGGACGTTGAGGTCCGCGCGAATGAGAACTCGTTTTCCTTGAACGGCTAGGTCTTTTAATTGACGCATACTTCTAGATTCCTGTTGGTTCACTTATCCAGCACGTTTCTACACGAAAATCACGTTGGAGTACACGCTCCAAGGCGCGAACTCCGAATGTTTCACTCGCGTAGTGACCCATGCAAATGACGTTAACGCGGTGCTCTTGAGCGGAGTGGTACGCCTCCTGTTTAGGCTCACCGGTAAGGAGGAGGTCTATGCCCAACTGTGCGCACTCTGGAATGACGGAGGTTGCGGCTCCAGTAGCGATACCGACTGTTCTAATCTCAGCGGGGCCGAACGGTAGGATGAGGGGAGGTTGCAGTGCGCCCTCTGATTGAGCGAGCTGAGAAGCCAGTTCATGAACGGTGCGGGTGGTTGAGAGAGTTCCGCGCACCCCAATCGTCGCTCCTTTGTAGGGGAAAGCCGGCGACACATCCGTCGCTCCGAGAAGGTGAGCGATCTGGGCTGCGTTCCCGTACTCTAAATGTCCGTCTAACGGCAGATGTGCCGCGTAGAGCGAGACCCCACGAGTCATGCAGAGCTGGAGCTTGCGCGCCAGTGGCCCAACGATGGGTGGGCATCCCCCCCATAGGAGCCCATGGTGAACAACGAGAAGATCGCATTGTGCATCGGCGGCTGCCTCGATGGTCGAGTAGGCCGCGTCAACCGCGAATCCGACCTTCCGAATCGATCCGTTTGGGCTCTCGACCTGGAGGCCGTTTACCGAAATGTCCGTATAGCGTCCGATATCAAGCATATCGTTGAGATGGGCGGTAATGGTATGAACAGATGTTGTTGTCATGTCGTGCGCTGCGGGGGTACTCGTGATGCGTGGACGCTTTAAGCGCCCACTGAGACTTCGTTACGGCGTGTGTGCTCAGCATGGACTCTAAGCCATTTGAGTTTCACACTTTTTTGGGTGGTGTCGCAAGATTGCCTCGTACGAGTGTTATCTGATAGCGTACCCCCTTCGGGACGTCGTGCCTCTGACCAGGGGCACCGTTCAGTATTGATTGTGCTGTTTTGATTCTTTTGGGGAACCATGGGTTGGTTTACACGAAGTAAAGCTCCTAAACAGACCGGCGATGTTACTGAGCCGGTTCAATTGCCAGATGATATCTGGACCAAGTGTCCAAAGTGCGAGGCGATCCTCTATACGAAGGATCTTCGCCGGGCGTTCGGCGTCTGCCCAAAGTGCACCCACCATTTCCGACTTACGGCGCGTCAGCGTATCCCTCTCTTGGTAGATCGACACTCGTTCCTTGAGATTGACGCTAATCTTCGCTCGACCGATCCCCTGAATTTCAAAGATAAGAAGAAATACAAAGACCGGATCCGAGACACTGAAAAGAAGACCGGCTCTATCGAAGCCGTGATCACAGGTCGCGCGCGAATTCTTAATATCCCGGTAATGCTCGGTGTGTTTGATTCCTCCTTCATGGGTGGAAGCATGGGCTCTGTCGTGGGCGAAAAGCTCGCGCGTCTCGTAGAGCTCGGCCGCGATGAAAAGCGCCCTGTTATTATCGTTTCCGCTTCCGGCGGCGCGCGAATGCAGGAAGGTGTCTTCTCGTTGATGCAGATGGCCAAGGTGAGCGCTGCTCTGGCGCAGCTCGGTCAGGCGCACATTCCGTATATATCGGTTCTGACTGACCCAACTACCGGAGGTGTTAGTGCATCATTTGCTATGCTTGGCGATATAATTATAGCCGAGCCAAAA
>JAIXQT010000238.1 GCA_027485595.1 Pseudomonadota bacterium
AGAACCGCGTGGTCGATCTGCGATCCACGCGCTATCGCATAGCGAGATTGCTTTGACGTGAGAATCGCAGCTTTGAGGCTTTCCGCGAGGGTCATATGGGGGGAGCTCCTGTAGACTATTTTCTGAACCTTAGGCTGAAAACATAGTCGATGGGCTAACAGCCTAAAAGTTGGTCGGTTGACCCATATCGCACTGGTTTTACGGGCTCTATGATGACGGCGAGGGGAAAAAGCTTGTTGTACGGGGTAATTCTTAGAGCTTGAGGAAGAGCTCGTGAAGTGAAGAATCGTCGCCTAGTTCTACATGGAATGAGCATGCCCAGGTTTTTCCTTGGGCGAAGAATACCGGCTGTTGATCGAGCCTCGCGAGCACCTCAGCCGAACTGAAATGTTCCGATGGGGGCAGGGCGTTGAGGAGTGGTGCGCGAATGAACTGCGCCGAAATGGGGTTCGTTAGACCGAGTACCGTAAGGGGGGTCGTGAACGACTCGAGTTGCGATCCATAGAAATTACGGTGAGCTGAGATGTTGATCAGGTTGAGAGATTCTTGTGAAGGTGTGAGAACCTCTCGCGCAGCTAAGATCGCGCCCGCGCAGATTCCCCAAAGCGGCTGTGTCTTGGCGAACTCCTGGATGGCAGGGATGAGGTCGTAGAGCTTAAGAAAGCGAAGCATCGTCGTGCTCTCGCCGCCTGGTAGAATAAGACGGTCAACGGTCGCGAGATCGTCAGTGGTTCGAACGCGAACGGTCTCGGCTCCTAGAGAGGAGAGCATCCTCTCGTGCGGTTCGATACATCCTTGAAATCCTAGGATACCGACACGAGGGGGCACGGTACTACCACCCCCGATTCGCGAGTAATCCCTCAGGCGCTATCTTGCTGATCTCTAACCCGCGCATAGCTTGTCCGAGACCGCGGGAAACCTCGAGTAGTTTCTTGGGGTCGTTGTAGAAGCAGGTTGCTTGCACAACAGCTTTGGCAAGGAGCGGTGGGTTTTCAGACTTAAAGATGCCAGATCCAACGAAGACTGTTTCCGCCCCAAGTTGGCGGCACAGGGCTGCATCTGCTGGTGTTGCTACGCCTCCCGCCGCGAAGTTAGGAACAGGAAGCTGGCCCGACTCGCGCACTTGATTCAAGAGCGCGAGGGGAACTCGATACTGCTCGGCGCGGGCGGTCATCCCTTCGGCAGAGAGCGTCTTGAGTTCATCAATATTGCGACGGATCTCGCGAAGATGACGTACTGCTTCGATGATATTTCCTGTGCCAGCTTCTCCCTTCGTTCGCATGAGAGCCGCGCCCTCGTTTATACGGCGAAGAGCTTCGCCGAGGTCTGTAGCACCACAGACAAACGGAGTCTTGAAGAGATGTTTGTTCACGTGAAGGTGGGGGTCCGCTGGGGTGAGAACCTCTGACTCATCGATGAAGTCGATACCGATAGCTTCAAGTATTTGAGCTTCGGCGAGATGACCGATTCGAACCTTGGCCATCACAGGGATACTCACTGCCGCCTTGATATCCTCGATCATCTTAGGGTCGCTCATGCGGGCGACGCCACCATCACGGCGGATATCGGAGGGAACGCGCTCCAGAGCCATCACGGCGACCGCGCCGGCGTCCTCAGCAACTCGAGCTTGCTCGACATCGATAACATCCATGATCACGCCGTTGCACAGCATCTTGGCAAGGCCAACTTTAATTTCAAATGGATCTGCTGAGGTACCGTTCTTCTGGGTCATGGCTGTTCACCTTAGTTAGAAACCGTTTGGGATCGTACGTTCTCGCGCTCGTAGTCTCCTTAAGCGTCTTATTCTAGCGAGGAGACATTCTAGCAAATTAACGAGGAGAGTGGCCAGCGAGGGGAAGTCAGAAAAAGGTGGTGACCCCAAGGGGACTCGAACCCCTGTTTGCGGCGTGAGAGGCCACCGTCCTAACCACTAGACGATGGGGCCACACTTTTTTGACTTCGGGGAGGTTAGCACGGGTTGAAATTGGTTTCAACTTTAGGGAAGCGAGGCAAAACATGCTCGTAGTTTAATTGTGGACGCCGACACGTGAACGTGAACGTGCACGTGCTCGTAAACGTCAACGTACCCGAAAACGTTGGTATTTTTATTCTGGGTGCGTTCAGGTTTACGAGCACGTTTACGGGGGGAGCTGCCTCGCCTCCCTAGGGGCAGATCAGTATCAGACTGGTTAAATCTCTTTATGATAGGGTAGGGTAGCCAGTAACTCCGCAGCATTGGGTGCTTTTTCGTGAAGCCCAGCGTATTGATGAGTCCCCTCCTGCGTGATAGTGTGACTAGCTCAATTTACTTGGAATAGAAGTGAATATTCGCCCGTGGTGCAATGGCAGCACGTCAGGTTCTGACCCTGAAAATCGAGGTTCGAGTCCTTGCGGGCGAACCATTTTAACCAGCTCTCAACGCTGGCATCCTATGTCCAGCTCGTATCATGCTTCCCTTGCGAGACTGTCTCTCCTGGTCGCAAGTATGCTGACTGTTGGGTGCGGTATCTCCCCCCCGTCTCCGAGTGCGCAACCCGATAACTCAATTTTGATGGACGTCGCGAACGCGAACTTCGGGACATTCACCGCTGAGGACCGCACCCGTTCAAGCGCGTTGCACCACTTTCTTGTAGGTCAGCTCTCTCTGAATGATCAGAACTTCAAGGTAGCGCTTGAGAATTTTTCGGCCGTTGTGGAGTTGTCTGATGAGCCGACTCCGTTTGTTCACTCGAAACTAGCGGATCTCTACCTTCGCTTTGGTGAGCTTGATAAAGCCCTCGCCGCCGCTGAGACCGCATTACGAGAGGACCCCGACGATCCCTCCAATCGATTGCTCTACGCGGGAGTGCTGGAGGCGCTTGGTCGAGACGCTGAGGCCGAACCACAGTACAAAAAGCTCATCGAGGAGTTTCCTGGTAAGTTTGATGCATATGTTTTGCTCTCGAATCTCTATGTAAAGCAGGGCAGGTTTCAGGATTCGCTTGATCTCTTGAAGCGACTTGAGCGGGTGGACCCATCCGATAGCCTCGCGCACTACTATCTTGGCCGCACCTACGAGTTAATGGAGAGGTATCCCCAAGCGGAGGCTGAGTACATGAAGGTCTTTGAGAGTGATCCGACTCTCTCTCGGGGATCGATTGAGCTCCTTCGCGTGTTGTTGAGAAATAAAAAGTCGGACAAAGCGAAGGCGCTGTGCGAGCGCATGCTTCAAAAAGATCCAACGAACGCGGTAGCGCGGAAGGTTTTAGGTCACCTGATGCTTGGTGAGAGCAAGCTTGATGAGGCGCTGAAACATCTTGTTGTTTTAGAAGGAATAGAGTCGGACGCCTCAGATACCCGTTTCAAGATCGCGCTGATTCAAATGGAGAAGCGTAACTATGAGGAGGCGGTCCGACAGCTTGCCTTAGTTCTCGCCGCCAAGCCTGATCACTCAGAGGCTCGGTACTATCTCGCCTCTATCTATGCTGGAAGTGGAAAACGACAAGAGGCTCTCGACGAGCTCTCTCGTATTCCCAAGGACGATCCGATGTTCGTGAAGGCCCGGACGTTCGCGGCATTTGTGCTGCGACAGGATAATGAGCTCAAGCGCGCTCGAGATGTGGTGGCGGAGGCTCGAGAGGTAGAACCGGAGAACAGAAATCTTCTGCTGTACCACGTGTTGATCATGCGAGACCTGAAGGAGTACCGAAAGGCTGAGTCCCTGATGAGGGAGGCGCTTAAGCGGGATCCTCATGACGAGCGGCTCCTCTTTAATTTAGCGCTCGTGCTTGATGAGCGGGGGCAGGAAGCGGAGGCTCTCGCCCTGATGGAGCGAGTTATAGAGGCAAATCCTCGCAACTCCGACGCCCTGAACTACCTCGCCTACGGACTTATCGCGAACGGAGGCGAGCTTGGGCGAGCCGAGGAGTTGGCCCGTCGAGCCCTTGAGGTGAAGCCCCAGGATCCGTACTACCTCGACACACTAGGCTGGGCGCAGTTTAAGGCAGGTAAGATCGAGGAGTCTGAGATGACCCTTGCGAAGGCCGCTGGTGGTGCAGGGGATGATATCGTTGTTCTTGAGCATTACATCGAAGTGCTCCTGGCCCGTAAGAAATTCGGGCAAGCCGTGGGACTCATGAAGGGGGTTGCTGAGCGGGATTTAACTGAGCAAGAGCGGGATGATGATGATACGGTCGCTGCCTACGGACGAATCAAGGACCGTTTAGAGTCCCTACTTCGTGAGCAACCAGCTCTTTCAGCGGTTGAAAAGAACTCCCTTACGAGGAAGGAACCTCCTGTTGAGCAACAACGGACCTCTTTCGATCGTCAGCTACGCAACGGTGTAGTGCCGTAGGGTATAAGGATCGGATAGCAGAGATTGGATATGAAATCGTCGAAGTTTGTAAGAGTATTTCGCGCTGTCAGCTTGTTTACGGCAATTTCCGCGACGGCTGGATGTTTCCGACCATCTTTCGAGCCAGAGGGCGCCGTGGTGCCCCAGAGCGCGTCTCATCAACGATGCCTTGAGCTCAATGAAGCGCGTAAGCCGATTGAATCAGTGCGAGTGCTCGCGGACGCGACCATCTCGTCGGTCGCTGAGCGCGCCTCTTTTCGGTACGTGGTGGTGAGTAAAGAGCCATCGAGCTTTCGTGTTGACGTCCTCCCGATGAACGGCGCCTTCACCTTGGGACTCTTAGTGTCCCATGACGGACGGGCGATATGGCTCAATTCTCAAGAGAGAACCTATGCGGAGGATCGTGATGAGCGGCGATTGGTCGCCGAGTACCTCGGATTACGGGGTGTCTCTCGTGAGACCGCGGTCGCTCTGATGACCGGGATATTGCCGACCTTATCGTGCTCCGATGTTACAATCTATGAGGTTGGTAGCGGCGACAGGATACTTGTCGATCAGCGCGCGCATGTGGCATGGCGGGTACGCGGCGACACCTCTGAGATCGTGTCCGCCCGTGTTCTCGATTCCGAAGGGGAGGTTGTCGAGATGGAGGCGGTAGTTGATGACGCTCATGATGAGGCTCCTCGCGCTCTTTCGCTTGAGATTTTTTCTCCCGCTCGGGCGCGCGTCGATTTGGAGCTCACAAAAGTTGTTGTAAATCCGAAACTCTCTGATCGGCTTTTTGAGGTAACTCCCCCCTCTGCCTATAGGCTTGTTGAGTAGAAGCCATCTCAAAAATACCATGCAGGCGAGGCTCTGCGAGCTAGGAGAGCGCGAGAATGCAGGGAGAAAACGCGCGCAGGTGTATCCGCTGCGATACAGCGAGCACGTTTTCGCCCGAAGACGACGCGATCTCGTAGCGCAGCGAGCCGCAGCCCAGGGGATTTTTGAGATGGCTTCTAGGGAAAAGCCCCTGTTCATCGACGCGCGAGAGCTGGTCTCAAATGAGAGGCGAAGCGGTTACCGTTTCACTGATGCTCTTGCCATTGCCCGACTAATCTTGCCAGTTGGTGTGAGAAGCTCTTTGGGAGCCTCTTGAACTCCGATGGGAAGAGCGAAGCTCGGTATGAGCTCCCGAAGGGGCTCTCGAATCTCGTTGAGGTCCAGTGATGCACCCTCCGATACCACGAACGCGAAGGGGCGATGTCCGAACTCATCATCTGGTATCGGTACGACGCATGCCGCGCTGATCTCTGGCAGAGTCGTAAGCGCGTTTTCAATCATTTCAGGATGGATGTTCTCCCCTCCAGAGATGAATTGAGCGTCCCGTCGGCCGAGTATCGCGAGAGTTCCATCCGGTAGGAATCGGCCGATGTCTCCGGTAGGAAACCAATCCCCGTCAACGAGCGGCAGGGAGAGTCCGTCAGGTGTGATATATCCAGCGAAGAGGGTTTCTCCTCGTGTAAGCACCTCGCCATTCGCCGACAGCTTCATCTCCCTGCAAGGAAGTGGGACTCCGAGAGATATGGTGTGGCCCTCGGCGATAAGTCGCGACGACGCGAGGGTTACGGCTGACCCCATCTCGGTAAGGCCGTACGTCGTCATGACTGGGAGCCCTCGTTCTAGCGCTTGCGTGATGACCCGAGGGCCGATCGGCGCTCCTCCAACCAGGATAACTTTCTGCCGACGAAGTGTTTCGTGTGTCGATGAGTCTCTCAAGAGTCGATAGAGTTGGGTGGGCACAACGGAGAGGTGGGTTATCGGGCCTCGCTTCGTGTTTTCCAGAGAGTGCGTGAGAGAGAGTGAGCTGCCGGTAACGAGGGTTCGAAACAGGATCCCCAAACCTCCGACATGAAAAAGCGGAAGGGAGAGGTGCCAGCAGTCGTTCGGGGTTAACCTGCACGCGGGAGCTGATGTGCGAGCACTTGTGAGGAGCGATGAGAGTTGGAGGAGCGCAAGCTTCGGAACTCCGGTACTTCCTGAGGTGGCGACTATCACCGCAGGATGTGTGGCCCATGATGGTCTTTGCCCCGCGTGCGAAGTGGGGTTTATATCGATTTTGTTGAGCGATGCGGCGGTTACGATATGACGTGCCGCTACCCTCTGAATAGCCTCAGCGTGCATCGTTTGAGGCCATCGGGAGTTAGTCAGGAGGACGGAGCACCCCATCTCAAGGAGCGCGATTAAGGTAACGATGGATGCGGTGTCCCGATCTGTTTGGAGCGCCACAATGGAGTGAGCAGAGACCCCTCGTTCTCGGAGGATCTTAAGTGCTGTTCGGGCCGCCTCTTCCACGTCGCCATACGAGCGGGTGATAGTGTCTTCTACGATGCAAGGACTACTTTTCGGATGTTTGAGGAGATCGTGGAAGACGGTCATCTCTCGCCTCCGAAGACCCGCATAGAGATGAGGTCTGGGATTAGAAGGTCCGGCGTTGAACGTGGGAAGTGAGGTTCTGTAAGATCCTCGCGCAAAAATGCGGCGGTATCGACGCCAATCGGTCCGCACCGATCCATCATCGCCGCCAGGATGGCCAATGACCGAAGCCCCACGCCGGACTCGAAGCTTGAGCTGAGCGTCACGTATGCTCCGTTCCTCTCAATCAAGGAGATAAGGGGAAGAAGGGAGAGGAGCCCACCAGTAAGCGATGGTTTAAGAACAACAGCTCGAACACCCCATCGTAGCCACTCCTCAGGAGCGGTGTCGCGAGTCGTTTCATCGATCGCGATAGGAGTTCTGCCCCTTGAGATGATAGCTGGCAGACCCTCTGGTGTGGTGACCGGTTCCTCAACGTACTCGATCGGAAGGGGGGCAAGATCGGTTTCGATCGCTGACCAGTCGTTTGCAGTGAAGGCGCGATTGGCGTCGAGGCGAATCCGCGAATTGGCGGGGAGGTTCGCCGTTCGCAGAGCGCGAAGGGTTGACTCGACAGATAGTGGAGAGATCTTGATCTTGAGGGTCCGGAATCCGAGCTCTGTTCGTCGCGTGATCTCCTGTAGTATCGCCTGCTCGTCTCCAGCGAGGATGAGGCCGTTGCACTCTACCGTTGGATGTTTAACACATGAGTTAGTGAGGGCGCCCGTTCGAGCAAGATAATCAAGGATCGCTCCCTCTATTCCGCATCGAAGAGATGGGCAGTGAACCGCTCGCAGAAAATGGGTCCAGATGGGAGAGAGGGGGATGCTCAATCCTTCAAGTGGGGGAATGGAGAAGGCGATCGAATCGAGTTCGCTGAGCGAATCCTCAACTGTCTCAACGCTCAATCCCGGAAGTGGCGCTATTTCACCGTGGTATGAAGTTCCTTTTTGGTCTCGGATAGCGACGAGAGCGACATCGCGGCGGGTGCCGTCGCCGGGGAGGAACGAGAGGGGAGTGGTGAGGGTTAGCGACGCCCGTATGAATGAAATCCTTTCGTTCAGGACTATCTCTCTCATAGAGGTCGCACCACAAAAAAAGCAACAAGCAGTGAGATCGCGATGAGGAGGATGTTTGTTGCTGGCAGAAAAGGATTAAGGGATGCTCCGCGACGCTTTATCAAACGAGAGGCAAGGATTCCACCTCCAAGAGCGGAGAGGGTTGCGACCGCCGTCGCCGCCTTCGCTCCAAGGAGGTTCGCCTGAGTCGCGACGATGAGAACCGGACTTACTACACACGCTACGTACTCAAACTTGCCGAACCGTTCACCGAGCGTAACGACAAGTGTGCGCTTACGGGCGACCCGGTCTGATTCGTAATCGCGAAGGTTGTTCACGACGAGTATTCCAACCGCGAGGAGTCCAGGAATGAGTCCGAGAATCGCCGCGTCGAGTGACCAGCTGAGGGTGTTCACGTAGTAGGTGCCAGCGACCGCTACCGGGCCAAAAAAAATCAGAACGAAGAGATCCCCTAGCCCGATATACGCTAGAGGGTAGGGGCCGGCGGTGTAGAGCGCTCCGAACGCGACGGAGAGGACTCCGATGACCAAAATTGGCGCTCCTCCTCGAGCAACTAAGATAGCTCCAAGGGCGATGGCGAGCGCGAAGGTAATGATCGTCGCTCTCAGCATCGTTTCGGGAGCAATCAATCCGGCTTGCGTCGCCCGAACAGGGCCCACGCGCTGCGCGTCAGCTCCTTTTTTAAAGTCGCAGTAATCGTTGCAAAAGTTCGTCGCGATCTGGATACAGAGCGCGGACGCGAGCGCGATCATGGTCGCAAAGAGAGAAAACGCGCCGTGTCGATACGCGAGAGCGGCTCCGATAAGTATCGGGGCGAGGGAAGCGCCGAGGGTTTTCGGCCTTGCGGCGTCGATCCAGACCTTGGCGGACATCGCTATCCCCCTTTATGGTCTCTTCGGAAACTTAGAGAAGTTTGGTTTGCGTTTTTGGACAAATGCGTCTCGACCTTCCTGGGCTTCTTCGCTCATATAGTAGAGGAGAGTCGCGTTACCAGCCAGCTCTTGCAGCCCACTCTGCCCATCGCAGTCCGCGTTTAACGCAGCCTTAAGGCATCGAAGCGCGAGTGGAGATTTATCCAACATCTCCTTACACCACTTCACAGTTTCGTGCTCAAGGTCAGCCAACGGCACTACCGTGTTGACGAGTCCCATCTCAAGCGCCTGTTGCGCGTTGTATTGTCGACAGAGGAACCAGATCTCTCTCGCCTTCTTTTGACCAACGATACGGGCGAGGTATGAAGAGCCGAATCCACCATCAAACGAACCGACCTTCGGCCCGGTCTGTCCGAATATCGCGTTGTCAGCGGCGATCGTAAGATCGCACACAACGTGGAGGACGTGTCCTCCACCGATAGCGTATCCAGCGACCATCGCTACAACTGGTTTCGGGCAGGTGCGGATCTGTCGTTGCAGATCGAGAACGTTGAGGCGGTGTTTCCCTTGAGCGTCTTTGTATCCAGCGTCTCCCCGGATCTTTTGATCTCCCCCTGAGCAGAAGGCGTGGGGGCCCTCCCCGGTGAGGATGATGACACCGATCTCCTCATCCTCTCGCGCCATCTCGAGGGCTTGACCCATCTCGGTGACGGTGAGGGGACGAAATGCGTTCCGTACCTTGGGGCGGTTAATCGTTATCTTCGCGATCCCGTCGAGGGTCTCGTATCGAATATCCTCAAACGTAGCCGCGGTTTTCCAGGGGAATGTGCTCATAGTGAAACTCCAAAATGGGTCATACCATGAGGGAGGGAAGGGGGTCAAAACGGGAAAGGGAAGAGGCGATAGTGTACCTGCCTAATTCGACAGGATTTTTGCGAGTGTGTCGGGCGCTTCGAGGGGGATGGCGTGACCGCACTCTGGGAGGACCACGAGCTGAATGTTCGGATTACGGGTTGTGAGCTCTTCGCCTATCCGAACGTACTTCAGGTCCCGTTCCCCAACCACAACGGTCGTTGATGTCGAGAGCGAGGTGAGAAGGGGCCAGTAGCTCGGCATCCTCGCTGCTGAGGTTGCCTCAAACAAAGAGGCCAGGCGAGGAAGCGAAAGCGATGCACGAAAGGAGAAGATCCTCGCACGGGTTTGTTCGGCCCAGCGTGCGCTGTGGAAGGTCTCCTGCTCGTACCACCGAGAGAGAAAGGTATCGTTGTCGAGCGTTCGGAGGAGCTCGCTCCATCTCTGATCTGATTCCCATCGAGCGTGCCGCGCGTTTTCATCTTGGAATCCGGGGAAAGTCGAGATGAGGGTGAGACGGTTAAAAAGTTCCGGATAGCGGTGGGCTAGCCCCAGGAGGATTCGACCACCGAGGGAGTAGCCGATACCGTGGAGCGGAGTGCTGACCTGTTTCTGAAGCTCGGTGCCAATCTGAATCAGTACATCATCAAATGAAGTGACGAGGGAAGAAAGCTCCGGCGCATTCCCATGTGAAGGAAGGTCGAGTGTATAACAGGTGTCGTTGCTTGTGATTCCCGCGATCGTCTCTCGCCAGTCCTGCCCTGATCCGAGGAATCCATGGATAAAGAGCTTGTCGCTCGCGGTGCCACGGCGATGGAGTGAGATGTGTGTCATCGAAGTGAAGATAAGGAGGTTGCTATCTCTTTGCTGATGGCGCGGTGGAGGTCCGCGTTGGAGAGTCGATTCGTTGAAACCTCAATCACTGACGCCCCACAATGGTTTGCCGCGCTCTGATACGTCCGCAGGAACTCTTCCATCGACGACGGAGCTGTATAACGAAGTCCGAATCCACGCGTAATGTCGTCAAAGCGTAGTCCGTGTGGTGTTCCAAAGAGGGGTTCGAAATGCTCCGTCTTGGAAACCGGAAGGAGTGAGAAGATCCCACCACCATCGTTGTTAATGATGATAATCGGGAAAGGAGTTCTCACCGAACGCGCAAGCGAGAGAGAATTGATATCATGGAGTGTAGAGAGATCGCCGATAACGAGGGTGAGAGGTGTTTCTCTACCAAGCGCGGCGCCGCACGCCGTCGCGATAATGCCGTCGATACCGCTCGCGCCTCGATTCGCGATCGTGCGAGGTGCATCGCCTCGCGCTGCGGCGAACATCTCAAAGTCCCGGATCGGCATGCTGTTGCCGAGCATAAGTGTATGCGTGCTCGGTACGTGAAGGGAGAGCGCTCGAAGCAGCGCTGGTTCAGAGAGATCATCCTCGTGCTGTGCAAAGAAGTTCTCCATCGCAGCCCGAACCTTCGAGGTTCGTTCAATAAGGCTCTCCTGAAAGCGAGGGTCCTGTGGTGTCGAGATCGCGATCTTTTCGAGCGCTCTCGGTGTAGCTACGATCTGCGTTTGGATTCCATCATTAGGATTAAAGTAGTCGATCGACGAGGAAACGCTCACAATCTTTGCCTTGGACGATGGAGCGAGGAGAGTCGCGATCCGTTTTGAGACAAGCCGTCCCCCGATATGGAGGATCGTGTCGGGTTGCAGATCTTCGGGGAGGGAGGCGAGAAGGCTCATATCCCCATAGGTCATCATTCCCTTGAGTTGATTGTCCTGTCGAAGTTGAGAGAGTGAATCGGCGAAGGTTATCCAATCGAGCTTTGCAACGAAGCTTCTCGCCGCCGCCGCCTGGTCAGGGGTCTCTAGCGCGCCAACAACACATATGCCGCGAGTGGTGGTGGAGATTATCCCCTTGAGTGTCTCAAGATCAGGTGATGTTGGTGGTGTAGCTGTGGGGATTGTGAGTGGAGGGGGAGTATCGAGGGGGGGCGAAGCGTCGGCACTCTCGTTTGTGAAGAAGGGCTCACGAAACATCCAATTTACCTGTACCGCGCCCTCATTCCCCGGTCGAGTTGCATCCCGCCACGCTGAGATCGCCCATGTTTGGAGCTCTGAGAGTGAAACCGTCTCCTCTGGTGGACATATCTCGTGATAAGCGAGGGCGTGAGAACCAAAGATCTCTCTTTGATCGATCGTTTGGTTGCACCCCCGTTGTTGCATCTCTGGTGGTCGATCCGCCGAGAGAATGATGAGTGGCACATGGGAATACCGCGCCTCAATAATAGCCGGCAGTAGGTTTGCCACTGCTGTTCCTGAGGTGGTGATAACACAACTTGGTCTCTGGCACGCTTTAGCCGCGCCAAGCGCGAGAAATCCAAGCCCGCGCTCATCAAAATGAGTGGTAAGGTTCTCCCCGAAAATAGTGAAGGCTTGCAGCGCAAGCACCGTTGAGCGAGACCCCGGAGCGACAAAAACGCGTTGCACACCAAGCGATTGAAGTTGCCTAAGAAAGGTGTAGGCCCATCGATGAGCGAGATTAGGATCGGTCATGATGTCGCTCGCTCTGGATCAGTTTTAGGTAGGGAGCAGCCTTCGCTTCCAGTTCGTTCCACTCAGAGCGCTCATCGGATCCCGATACGATACCTGCTCCAACGTAAAGTCTCCACGTATCATCAGCTAAAAGCGCGCACCGGAGCGCCACCGCGAATTCACTCTCGTCCCGTCCGAGGAATCCGATAGGACCGGTGTACCAACCGCGGTCGTATCCCTCGTGGTCCCTAATGAATTGCATCGCGAGGTCGGTTGGGGTTCCCGCGACCGCTGGTGTTGGATGGAGTCCAAGAAGTATATCACGATCTGTGGCATCGTCGCGAAGCGTTCCTCGGAGTGCCGCGATCAGGTGTTGGACGGATCCCGTTCTTACCGTTGTGGTCTCCTCGGTGGAGATCGCTGAGGCACATACTCGCTGTAGCTCGGATGCGATCGTGTCTACTACGATCTGGTGCTCAAGCCGATTCTTTCGGCTATTGAGGAGATCGTTGGCGAGCACCTTGTCCTGTTCCTGATTGACCCCACGGGTGGTGGTTCCGGCGAGTGCGGCGCTGACAATTGAACGTCCCGACCGCTTGTAGAGACGCTCAGGTGTCGCTCCCAGGAAGGTCGTCGATGAATCGGGAGAGAAGAGGAATCCGTACGAGAGGGGGGATGATTTTAGGACCTCGTTCAATACCTCGGAACGGGAACCCGAACGTGTTACTTGAAAGTCAGTGCGGCGTGAAAGGACAACTTTTTGCGCCCTTTGGCTGCTCTCAAGGATAGCTAGGACCTCACGGACGTTGTCATCCCATGTGTGCTGATCGGGGATATCTCTCCGAAGGTCGCTCGCTCGTGGAGGGCCCGCTTTGTGCGGAACGGAGAGTCGCTCTACTATCTCATGTACAAAGGTGAGTTGCTCCTCCACTGGCCGGTCACGCACGATGTTGATGGCAACGTACGAGGATCCGTCGTGACGCAGAACCTCAAGTTGTGGAAGTACGAAAGTTGCCACGCCATAGGTACTCCACTCGGGTGACTGGGGAGCTGAGATGTTAAATCGGATGCCTCCAAAGTATTTCACCGTTGATGGTGACGCCGCGAGGCGCTCTTGTATACACAAGATCAGTTTCGGTAACTCTAGTGATTCGTCGCATCTCCTCAGGTCCGCGGCGCCGAACCCTGCCACCTCAAACGAACCGTCAGAGGATCGCCAGTAGAGCGATGGAGCGCTCGGAATAATCGAGAGAATGTCGAGTGGGGAGGTGTCCTCGATGCGTCGGGATATTCTCACTGTTGGCGCGCGGGTATCTGCGTCGGCTCGCGCTGTTTGTGAGTGAGCCAAACGAGCTGACTGTGCGAGCGCCTGTATGTGGTGAGTGAGCGAGAGGCGCGAAGCGTTCGTCATGAGGCTGGCTCCGAGATGAGCCTCGCTACCTCAGTGGGTAGGGTGACAGACTTTTTTTCCGCGCGGTCGAGAGCCACATGCGTAATCGTGGCCGTAGCGCATTCAGTTTGAGTATCCATGTCGACTACAGAATAGGTAAGGGTCAAAGAGGTTGTGCCGGTGGAGATATTTGTAATTGAGACCTCGATCTGAGCGCCAGCTCGGAGTGGGGCTCGATACTCCGCATCCAACTTACGTACCGGAAGAGCGGGCAGGTCTCCCGTTATCCAACGTTCGATAGGAAGGTTCTTGGTGCTCAAAAAAGCCTCAAAACAACTCTGTGTCAGTCGAAAGAGGGAGCCATAGAAGAGGAGCCCGGAGGCATCGGTATCGAAGAGGGAGATGGTGGTAGGGTATCGGAAATGCATGTCTCAGTTCCCGCGATAGTCGCCCTATTCTAGTAGCTTTTATGGGGCGAGCAAAGGGAAGGAAGGGTCATTGCTCTCCTGTGTGTTGAGGCGCTTACCCCACAAATCTCTCAAAACTACCCCTCTAGCATCCGCTCCCGGGGAAATCGAACTCTTTTCGTCTCGCGAGGGGTGACTAGCAGGGTGGTGAAAGATGGTTCCGTCGTGAGCATTGTGAGGGTTTCGGCGAAACGAGGCGGAGACGACGAAAAAACCGGAGGCGTATCCACTGAGATACGTTAAGGATTTTTTCTTTGGCTCCAACGAAGTTGCAGTCAAACCATCGAAATGCGCAACAGGAAATCATTTTTCACCACCCTGCTAGTGTTAGCAGGAAGCTTCAATCATGGCCCGCCCTTGTTCTAGGCCGGTGGGGTGCCCCACCTTGATCGGACAGCCATGTTTGAAAAGCCTTACATCAGGAGAAACCCGGAGCTTAAGGGCGCGCACCCTGCACTCAGGGGCGGGACTTGCACATCCCCTTTAAACTCTCCTGAATCCTTGCCCACAATCCAAAATTCCTTGACTCCTCGGGGTGGGGTAATACATGGGGTGTTCTAGAGAGTTGCCCTAGAGAGTGCCTCACCCCTAAAGCGCCGTCGAAAGCCATTCTTGGCCCACCCACCTAGAGAGCCTTCCTCTTGCGCTCCTTCACTTGAGCCGCCTCTATCTGGCGAAGAGCAATTTCAGATGAACCGTAAGTGCCATCAAATTGTGCGAGGATGGCTGAGAGGTCGGGATTAATTCCTCCCTCTGCATCGATCCGCTCAATAGTCGCGCGAATTTGGGCTCTGACCAATCGCTCATTTTCAATTTGACCGGCTTTCGCGCTCTTCTCGTGCTCCTCCTGTTTTCGCGTTGCCTCTGCCACGCTTGCGAGAGCCTGAGCAGTATAATCAGGTTTTTGCTCGGCGGGAGCTTCAATTTCAAGTCTCTCCTTGGGGGACGGAGCGGCCGTAGCGACTTGACCATGAAATGTAACAACCTGAGACTCTGAGAGCGGAGTGGGGCTCCGAGGAAGAACCCGGATGGGCAATTTCGCTATGGTGCGTTCGGGGAGACGCAGGGCCTCCACTGCAACCTTGACGAGAGTAACAGTCCACTCAGCAAGCTCACCTAGTGAGCGCACTGCCGCTAGATTTGCGCAGTGCTCTTTCACTAGATTCAGGAATGTTTTGACCTGTTGGCCATGGCTCACGGGTGAAGGGCTCGAGTCAAGAGTGGCCGTTGGTGCTTCCTGCTCAGAACTGTCTAAGGGTCGCGGTTCGACAGGTGGCTCGCAACTTCGGGTTATAGTGCGTATCCTGTCCGAAATGATTCGATAGATCGATCGTATTTCAGCTGCTCTATCAGTGATTGGCCCAGCTTCAAGAAGAGAGGGTGAGTGCGGCGCCTCGTGGGTATCGAGCCGTTGCTTGTCAGTGATGTGAGTGGGTGCAGGGACGACAGGTGTCATATTCTTTCCACGGGTTGATAGAAGGGTATGACCGATATGTCGGATTCTGTGCTCTCCCGAGATGCCTCTCGTTAACAGAAAGGGGAGTGAGGGATCGAGCATCGAATTGGTGAGTGGTTGCCTCCGAGGTGTTTTAAGGCATTTATCTGAGGTAAGAGCGAAGACGCTTAGTTGTAAACATGAGCTGATTCAGGCGATTAGGAAGATTCACCGGAAGTCATCGAGGGCGCAAAAGGGTTCGCATCTTGACCATCTTGAGTTGGCGACGGGTCTACAACGCATTGAGGTAGGTATCCGAAAAACCCCTCAAATCAACCCCTTCAGTACTTCTTTGGGGGCTGAAATCGCCCCCCCTTTCCATGTCATGAGGCGTAGCTGCTCCTGTCGGAAAGCTTGAATCAAGGCCCCCCTTGTTCTAGAACGATGGATTGCTCCACGTTAACCGGATAGCCATGTTTGCAAAGCCACATACATCCCAGTCACCGAGTCGGTCCGGTGTCCCGGTTGAGGCCCCCGATCTTGTGGGGATCGATATCCAGCGTCGAGTCCTCGACAACGGGATTATCTGTTTTACGGCGACTGGGCCCAACGTGAAGCGTTTCTTCGGAGCGAGTATTTTTACTCCCGCGCGCTCAAGCAACGGTGAGCAGCATGTGCTTGAGCACATGATCATGAGTGGCTCGCAAAAGTTTCCGGACCCTAATATATACGCGCAGACTCACGCTACCTCTGATAGTTCTCCGGGCGCTTGCACCTATCATAATCGCACCTGGTACTACGGCTCCTCCCTATCCGACGCTGGACTGAAAGCCACGACTTCAATCCTCCTTGATGGAATGTTTAATCCGCTCCTGTCTGAGGAATCGTTTAAAGCGGAGTCTTTCCGGTTGATCTCAGAGAGGAATCGAAGAAACTCGGTGTCGACGTACCCAGCCGGAGTTGTTTTTAACGAGATGCGTCAGTCGTATCTTCATCCAGCGAACGTCGCTTTGAGGAACGCCGTCGCGCATCTCTTTCCTGAGGCGCTCGCCCAGATTGACTTCGCGGGGAGCCCGGAGGGATTGAAGCGGTTGCGTCACAAAGACATCCTCAGGTACCATGAGCGATTTTACTATCCGGAGAACGGTGTCTACTTTATAAGCCACCCGACATCACCGGCTCCCTTCATTCGGATGCTAGAATCTCTCAAGCCAACTGATCGTGAGCACCATTTTCAGCAGCCGACCTTTGATCCTTCACTCAATGCGCGCGCGGTGCATGTGCAACATCCGGTCGATCCTGCTATCACCGGCTTCAACTCTAACCTCGTGCTCCTCTATCCGACTGAAAAGCCCTCGTCGATGAAAGAGCTCCTCTTCCACAACATGTTGTGGGACGCTCTCTTTTATCTTGATCGAAACGGCTATACGCAAAAATTTAGTAAAGTAAGTCTGGAGGGCCGCTCGGCAGTTTCCTCTGTATCTCCTATGGCGTTGGGGGGACAGTTCTTTGTGGTCGTGCAGGTCCAAGAGATGGCGCCCACTGATCGGGAGCGGGTTCAGGATCTCGTCATGAACACCTATCGAACGGTGACGAATCGCAATCTTCCCCTCAGGACCTTCCAATCTGCGTTAGCGGGGCTACGTCACTATTACAGCCTCCCCTCTGGCGGCGCAGAGGAGGTTTTCTGGAACCTCACCGAGGATATCGACACCTATCCCCAACTGAATCTCCTCACACGGAGAGCGGTCGCTCAAGATCTTCTCCATCGTTCTCGTGAAGTCTATCCCGAATTCTGTCGGTTCGTTGAGCGACTATTCTCGAGAGATCCGCTGGTGTTTTCTCAGGATCCGGTTGCCGCAAAGCCCAAAAGAAAGTCCCCCAACCCGGGATCTAACGCTACTGAGGAGATCTCGGTACCTGCGGCGGCGCTGCCCGTAGTGGTTCCAGAGTACGACCTCATCACGCGGAAGGTTGCGACGAGCGCGGCGGACGATTTCAAGGTGAGACTCCCCTTTGGAGCTGAAGGATACGATAGGATCGTGAGTATTCCGGTTGGGGATCAAAATCGAGTGCACCTTAACATAGGGTTCGACCTCTCGGTGCTTCCATCCGATGTGTGGATGCACGCGATCTTCATCCTCAACACGATCGCAGAGAACCGCTCCCACTTTAAGAACTCCTCTCACATGGCTCTTAAGCTGTCCTCGCTTGCCTCCACGTCTACGAATCAGGTCTTCCCCTTGGCGAAGGATGGATGTCACTTCTTCATGGGAGTTTCGGTTTTTCCTGAGCATCTGGATCAGTTCCTGGAGTCTCTCGGAAAGATCTTCGCGAATCCGGATTATACCAAGGCTTCGTACCTTCACGGCCTTTATTACCAGCGTGATAGCCTCTTTCCGGATATTTACGATCCGAGCGCTTCAGATGGGCTCTCCGACGCGTTTATGACGAGAGCTTTGGCGTATTGTGACTCGGGATATCGGCATCGAGAGGCTCTGGTGGGATTTTCGGCTCTCCCGCGCTTTAATAAGATCCTGAAGGCATACGACAAGAATCAGTTCTCTGAATCGGAGCGGCGCACCTACCGGGCGGTTAATTACATCTTCTCAAGCAGTGGCCTTCAGCTTCACTATTCAGCGCCCGAGGACCGAGAGGACGAGGTCGCTCGCGCGCTCCGAAAGTTCTTTGACGCTCAGAGGCGGTATGAGACGCAGCTGATCTATCCGCCAACCATTCAGTTGGCGCGCAATGAGTACCTCATCGCGCCATCGGTCACGAATATCGCGGCGCGTGTCCTTACAGTTCCGGAGTTCGGGCCGGAGTATGAGCCAGCTCTCGCGATGATAAAGGGCTTTTACGTGAGCAATCAGCTTACAGCGCGGCGCGGCTTTTATCGAAACTATAGTAAGTACGATATCACGAACGGAACGGTGTGTTTCATGAGCCAACGGGGCTCAAGCCCGGGTGCGCCGTTTAAGGTATGGGATGGTATCCCCGGCGTCCTACGAAGTGCGAATCTCTCTCGGCGACAGACCAAAGGGCTCCAGATGGGGGCGCTCAAGGGGCATCTGGCGCGGCTCACCGACTCGGATCCCCACTCGACGATGTTGCGACGGGCTCGGCTCCATACTACCGGGTGGGGCCCTGCCAGGTTTCAGGAGTACGCCGAGGGGATCCTCGCAAGCACCGGAGCACATGTGAAATGGTTTGGGGAGCTGGTGGCGGAGCGACAGAAGCGCGCGAGAAACGTAGTCCTTACCAGTGAAGCGGGTGCTCAAGAGCTGCGATCTCAGATGAAACGGATTGCGTGGGGCAAGCCGACCTCCGTGCACCTGTAAGTCTGCTGTTCATTCTGCCGTTTTGGAAAAAGATTTCGGTTCGCGTGGCTTTTCAAGGTATCAACGCATGAGCGAGGAGGGGAGCGATTACGGCCTCTTGAGCCGTGTTCTCCCCGATATTTCCCTATCTCTCCCGCCCATGGTACAAAACGCCGATAAGTAGGTATGAGGTTTCTATGTCCTTTGATGTCGAGAAAATTGTGAAGCAGCCCTGGGAGCGTTACACCGTTCCAGAGACAACCGTGAGTGGAGAGTTCCCGAACGAGCCGTGGGTCGACGAAGGGGAGGACGACGAAGAGAGTGATGAAGAGACGATAACCCTCTCTCTCGACGAGGAGTATGCTGGAGCAGAGTTTCAGTTCGACCTCGCCGTATCGGCTGGCCAGGTGCTTGAAGTCAATTCATCAGCCCAGTTGGCCGCGCACTTACAAGAAGAGCTGAAAGAGAACGAGCAGCTCGAAACGATCTCCGTCACGCCTCGCTCGTGCGGAGATTTTCCAGGCGCGGTCCAGCACATGCGCCTTAGAGATACCGGTGAGACACTGATGCAGTGGCTCATCACGACTCCGGAAGCTACCATCTTCGCCGGAGTAACCTTCATGGACCAACGCCTTGTTGCTGTTGGAGAGAAGTTTCTCTCGAGTATCTCTGTCACGGACGAAGGATAGCCCTTCGTTTACGCAGCGCCGTTGACCGGTGGCGGCGCGATGGCCGAACACAAGCGGCTCAGCTGATATTCAGTCACCTCAAGTGATGAGGACTCCTCGATAGTTTGCGAGAGGGTCTGCCGAATCGTACCCTGATTCTGGAGGATGCTGTGGAGCTCGGCATCTGGTGTGCCACCAAGGAGGGCGATATCGCGTTCTCGGATGTAACGAGCAATCGCTCGCTGAATCGTTTGAGCTGTATTCAGGAACTGGGGAGAGGTGAGACGGCTACTCAATCGAGAGATACTGCGCGTAATGTCAACCGCGGGCATGATTCCGAGATTCGCCATCTCCTTTGACAGAACGATGTGACCGTCGAGGAGGCTCTTTACCTCGTCAGCCAAGGGGTCGATATCCTCCTCGGTGGTTGTGAGGACGGTGTAGAGCGCCGTTATCGAACCCACGGACGATGTTCCGGGTCTCTCCACTAATCGAGGCAATTGTGTGTACACGGCGTTCGTGTACCCGTGTCGAACGGGAAGATCTCCCGCCGCGATACTTGTCTCTCGAATGGCTCGAGCGAGGCGAGTCAGGGAATCGACTATAAGGAGTACGTTGAGTCCCTGATCTCGCAGATATTCGGCGATCGTTGTCGCCGTATAGGGAGCTGTCTGTCGTAGAAGCGAGGAATCGCTGCTTGTCGCGACCACAACGACACTTCGTTTTCGACCCTCATCGCCAAGAGTTTCCTCGATAAATTCCCGCACCTCTCTACTTCGCTCTCCCACGAGGGCAACGACTATCGCGTCAGCCTCCGCTCGCCGCGCTATCATGCCGAGGAGCGTTGACTTTCCGATGCCAGCCGGAGCGCAGATACCGACACGCTGGCCCCTTCCGAGCCGACAAAATCCATCGATCGAGCGGATGCCGGTTATGAATGGAGCAGTAATGATCGGCCTCTTCGTGGCGAGAGGTGGGAGCGCGAAGATAGAGCGCGTTTCGCCGCACAGGATTGGCTTTTCAGTATCGTCTAATGGGAGTCCAACTGGGGAGATGACCGTTCCGAGAAGTGCGGTGCTCACCGGAATCGCGAGTTGGGACCCGTGGGTTCTCACCTGTGCTCCTGGAGAGATCCCCTCGGGTTCATCGAAGAGTGCGAGCGAGAAGGTGTTTTCGTCAAAGGAGATAATTTGAGCGCGAAGCTCACCTCGGTTCCGTGTTTGGATCCAACAGAGGTCTCCGACTGAACCTTGTGGAAGGCGGGCTAAGATTGTGGACCCGCGAACAGAGACGATCGTTCCCATGAGCGAAAATGGGGAGAGGTGTGGTGTCATATGCGTCTCCCCTCAGCCGTGGGTTGCTCAAATGAGCGGAGGAGGTCTCGCCACGAGAACGTTATCGCTCCTACGTTTGTATCGAGGGCGAAGTCGACCTGTCCGAGGCCCGGGTCCATGGTCACGGCTATCCCTCTAGGAACGCGCGACGCTAGAGCTTGAAGTGGCCCTTCGTAACGGGGATGGTACCTAAGGGTCATGTTACTGGTATGTTTGAGGTGTTCAATCGCACGTGAGATCCAACTCTCTATCAGATCTGGTCCTTCGCGAAGGCGTTGCTCGATGAGCTCTTCGACGATTTGACGGGTGATTATGGATAGGTCTTTCCGGGCCCCTTCCGCGGCATCTACGTAGAGGGAACGGAGCGAGGCGACGACCGCGGCGCACTCACGTGAGCTCTCTGTCCGTGCCTGTTCGAGGCCGGCTCTGTAGCCACGCTGCTTTGTTTTATCTCGATACCGACTCGCACGTTTCCTCGCCTGAGCGAGAATCCTGGCGCCGTCGGTCCGAGCGGCGTGGATAATAGCGCGAGCTTGACATAGCGCGAGCTCAAGGGGCTCTGATGGGGGGAGTACGGTAGCTGATATCACGGTAACCTCCTGTCACATGACGCGGGTACCTGTGCTATCGGTGATGGGAGGGCAGAGTTGCGTGCGAAATTTTATTTCTTTTGCCGTTGGGAGAGCTTTCGTCGCAGAACTCCAACCGTCTCAGACATCTCCCGCGACCGAAGAGCCAGGAGCGCTATCGCGTAGGAAGCTGCGCCCACCACGACTCCAACCAGAGCTGCCACGAGAGGCGGTGCCTCAAACGGCGTGGCTGTGCTCACCGCCACAAGCATCACGAGAGTCGCCGTGATACTTGTCCCAAGGGAGCGCAGGAAGCTTTTCCATGGGAAGTTCCCAACTTTTACAGTGTAGATAGTTATCGCTAACACCAGTGAGAAGAGCGCGCTGAGGCTCGACGCTAGAGCGAGTCCCACATGTCCCTGAGCGGCGATGGTTGGAAATATGGAGTAGAGAGAGCTCTGGGTGGCGGTGATGATAGCGCCTAATATCGTACTCGGTGAGGAGATCGGCCCCATCATGCTAAGCGCCGAGACGAGATACACCACAAGTGAGCATACGCCGATAAGGGTCGGCGTAACGGTATCCTTCTTGGCGATGAAAGCTCTCATGACCATCGAGTAGCAACTCGATGCCCACAAACCAAATGCCATCGCTTGAATGGCGGCCGCGGTCATAAGTGTGGAATGATGGGTAAAGGCGCCGCGCTCAAACAGAAGCGTAGTAAGTGGGATTGCCAGGATCCAAATGCCACCAGCCATTGGTAGGATAGCGAAGCTTGTGAAACGAAGCGAATCGGCGAGCCCTGATCGGAATTGCTCTGCGTTGGAGGTCGCCGACGCGTTAGCGAGCATCGGAAGAAGCACTGATGCGAGGGCGACGGAGAATATTCCAACGGGGAATTGCGCCACCCGATCCGCGTAGAAGAGCCACGAGATACTTCCCTCGGTCAGAAGGGAGGCGAGGAGTGTGGAGATAAAGATATTCACCTGATACACCGACGCGCCAATAGTCGCCGGGATCATTAAGCGTACGACCTCCCGAACCTCCGGTGATCGAACCGCCGCTGTCGCTCGTGTAGGGAGCCCAGCTCTTCTGCAAGCCGGAATCTGAGCGACAACCTGTACGATGCCGCCGACGACCACCGAAGCGGCGAGTATGAGAGTTGCGGTCATCGGTTCAAAGGGCAGCGCGCATAAAGCGCCTGCGATGAGGACGAGATTCATGGTTACCTGCGCCCACGCCGACGCTCCGAACACCTTGAGGGTGTTGAGCGCAGAGTTGAGCATCGCGATGAGGCTTACGAAGATGATGTAGGGAAACATGACGCGAGTGAGCGTCGTAGTAAGTTGGAGCTTGTCGGGGTCATTTTTGAATCCAGGGGCGAATACTGAGAGGATCTCAGGAGTGAAGGCTACGCCAAGGATGGTGAGTGGGATGGTGAGGAAGAGTACGAATCCAGCTATTCGCTTGAAAGCGGTTCGCGCGTCCTCTTTTCCTCTCGCTAACGCGGATGAGAAGACGGGAACGAACGCTGAGGTGAGCGCGCCCTCGGCGGCGAAGCTACGCAGTAAGTTGGGGACACGAAAAGCCACGAAAAAGGCGTCGGCGAACAGCGAAGCTCCAAGAAGGCGAGCGACCAGAAGATCTCGTACGAATCCGAGGCACCTGCTCAAGAGGGTCAGGACGGAGACGATCGCGGTTCCCCTTAGGAGCATGCGAACCCTCCAAACAGGGAAGAGGGGAGAGTAAGCGCGGAGGCGGGTACCATGATGTAGTCCGAGAACGGTAGTCCCCTCATCTATGACACGAAGATTGGAATAGGGCGAGATGCCGCAATTACCGAATCATAAAGCTACGAGCCACACGGTAGAGGTCCGATGAAAGATCTACACGACGGGACTTAATGATGCCATCGGTGCCGGCCATCGACTCTAGGGGGATGAAGCCGAGCTTGTCGAAGTCTCTGGTCACCATAATCCCGCTGTTCCCACCAAGGATGTGCTGCACAGCTCCGTACCCAAGGAACTTCGTGTACTCGATATCGAACGAGACGGGCTCGCAACATCGAAGCTCGTACCCGATGTTCTTTGTGATCATGTGAATATCCAGTTTGGCTTCCTTCAACATCTCTTTGAGAGGTGGAATGAGAACATCCCCGAGCTCCAACTGGGAGTAGCGGATGCGCCCCATGTCGTCTCGAGTTGCCTGTTGAAGAGCTGAGCTATGCGAAGCGTCGAGGCAGTCAAGAATTCCCTCAGCGAGTATGATGACACCGTAGTTCTTCTTCATCGCAAGACGTTTACGTATCGTGGAAAAGAGGATCGTCGCGATATCCTCTGGGGTCGGATTGAAGCCTGCGAACTCCTCCGGAATAAGGGTTGAGGTGGCACCTGCGGCGAGTCCGATTCCGAGCGCGAGGAATCCAGCCTTACGCCCCATCGTTGTCGCGAGGAACCAGCGCCGACACGTTTTGGCGTCTTCGCGAAG
The DNA here is from genome assembly GCA_027485595.1 of Pseudomonadota bacterium. Taxonomy (GTDB): domain Bacteria; phylum Bdellovibrionota_C; class UBA2361; order UBA2361; family OMII01; genus OMII01. Next base: position 23,732 of record JAIXQT010000238.1, read on the forward strand.
GGTCTCCACGATCTTTGTGCCCGCGTGAAGCGCGGTTTCAAATCCAAAGCTGGGATGTTTATTGGGCAATATGAGGTCGTTGTCTATCGTCTTTGGGACGTGCACGACGGCGATATCGTGATGACTTTTGGCGAGTTTATGCGAGAGGTAGGCGGACCCCTCTCCACCGATAACGATCAGTTTATCGATGTTGTGCTCACGAAGTCCCTGCATGAGCTTATCGACATGCTCCTCATCTTTCAGAGGGTTAAATCGAGAGGTTCCGAGAATCGATCCACCCTTATTATAGATGTTTCCAGCGTTGTCAGGGGTGAGGTCGATGACGGCGCCCGGCTCTCCCATCGTGAGATCTCGAAATCCGTTGACTAGTCCTTTGACCGAAAAGCCGCGGTTGTGCGCCTCCATCACGCTTGAGCTAATGACGGAATTAATGCCAGGAGCGGGACCTCCGCTCACAACGATTCCGAAGCACTTGCGAGTATCTACTGATGTCATGATATTCACTCACGAAAGGGCTAGCCTTCTCAATTCGCCACAGGCGGTTCCCTCAGAATAAAAGCGGTCTTTTTTCGGTCCCTTGTGGGTTCTAACGCGCCACGATGCCGCCGATAGCCTCATTCTGGAATCGCCGAGGCTAGCATATTCAGTGGAACCGGCAAATAAGCAGGGGCACGCTAAAAGAATCAAAAAGAAAGGGGGCTTAGCGCCCCCTTTCTCGGTACCTCTAGGTATTCTCGCGACTGAGCTTAGCTCTTAGCCGCTGGAGCGCCCTTAAGCCATCGCTCGATAATCCCCTTGAAGTGCTCAGCAGGGTAGGCGCCCTTAACAGCTACGCCGTTCACGAAGAAACCAGGGGTTCCCTGAATTCCGTTCTTCTGTCCTATCTCCGTATCGGTCTTAATCTGCTTAGCAGCGGCCTCTGAAGCCATGTCCTTCTTGAACTTCTCCACATCGAGCTTCAAGCTCTTGGCGAGCTCTACGTAGTACTCCGAGCCAAGCTTGTCTTGGTTCTTGAAGAGCTCCTCGTGGTACTCCCAGAACTTGCCTTGCTGTTGAGCCGCCCAAGCTGCCTTTGATGCGGGCTCAGCTTCGTTGTGGAACGGAAGAGGGAAGTGCTTGAAGACGATCTTCACATCGTTAGGATATGCCTTGGCGAGTTGCTCCATGGTCTCGTATCCACGACGGCAGTACGGACATTGGAAGTCTGAGAACTCAACGATCGTTACCTTCGCGTTCGCAGGGCCCTTCACCGGGCTACCGGTGATATCGATCTTAGCAGGGTTCTTGAACTGACCTTCAATCTCAGCTTGCTGCTGCTCCTCTTGCTTCTTCATCGCCTCCTGTTGGCGCTTTTGGAAGTAGCGCTCCATGGCCGTTCCGAGCTTCTCCATGCCTGAGTCGGACTGGAGATATTTGTCGATAGCTGATGAGAAATCTTTGTCTGAGATATCAGCGTGCGCGGCTGGAGCCGAAACGCTGAGTCCGCAAAGGAGGAGCGCGAGTGAAAGGGACTTAATCTTAATCATAGGTAGTATAGTCGTTAGCACGTAGTAGTGTGTGAATGGCAAGCTTTGTCTTGTCTGAAGAACTACTCAGAAAGGCTGCCTCTTCGAGTAAGAATCTTAGTAGGTTATCCCGCCTGATTCCCCGAGTGGGAATAACAGATAATGGGCTAATCGACAAATGATATCTCGCATCATCAAGGCCTAGCTCTTTGATGCGTGTTCAGGTATGGAGATGCTAAAAATCTGAACTACGTTCGAGTCTCGACCTGTGTCAAAAAAGGGCATTTCAGGGGCTCAAGGTAGGTATCGCGTAAGGTGCACTATGGGGAGACATATGATTCTTTCGGTCCTAACAATCGCTGGAGTATTCTTGGGCTTGGCGTCCGCGGCGTCCGCTGCGGATAAGCTCACCGCAACAATTCAAACTTCCAAGGGAAATATTGAGCTTGAGCTCACCCCAGATAAGACACCGGTCACCGTGGCTAACTTCGTAAACCTCGCCCAGCATGGTTTCTATAACGGCGTTACCTTTCATCGTGTGATCAACGACTTTATGGTCCAAGGCGGCGACCCAACAGGGACGGGTGCTGGAGGGCCAGGTTACCGTTTCGAGGATGAGTTCGATCCATCACTCCGCCACACCGGACCAGGTGTTCTTTCGATGGCGAATGCTGGCCCAGGAACGAACGGAAGCCAGTTCTTCATTACCCATGTGGCCACACCGTGGCTCGACGGCAAGCACTCGGTCTTCGGTAAAGTAATCCAGGGACAGGACGTTGTGAACTCGATCAAGCAAGGCGACAAGATCGAAAAGGTCACGATAGCCGGTGATACGACCGCTCTCTTCAACAATCCAAAGGTTAAAGAGAAGCTGGCATCGTGGAACGATGTGCTCGCGAGCAAGAAGGGATGATACCTTCGCGTGAAGCATAAACGGGGGCGCGGACCGTAGAGGTTCGCGCCCCCGTTTTTTTGTAACCCTTGTTACGACCTGGAAATAGGGAGGAGCCCATTCTCCCCCGTCGCTGAAGCTCTGGGGTACAAGCATGGTGGTCGTACGTAATGCGGCTTGTGCCCCAAAGCGCGGCGACGGGGCGCGGTCAGGCTGCGCCATCGTAGCTTTAGCGTAGGGGGGGAATGACTTCCCTCCCATGCCTTAGCTTGCTTGGCCTTATAAAAAAGGTTTCGTGCAGCGTATGCCGTCGATAACTTCAACCCAGGGTGTAGCTGGTGTATGATCGTATCCGCGGCTTTTAAAAGTGAGTGAAATGATACACTCGCGCGCAAAGAAGATGTTGCACATACCATGAAAAATTCCACCCCGAGGTTTATATGAAGTTCTCTGTCCGCCGCGAAAAAAAGCTCCGCCGTCTCCAATCGTCAATTCGATCCTTTGTTTTGTGGTGTGTGGGAGTAAGCGCGATGCTAGCGAGCTTCGCGATTCCCACTCAGGCTACCCCAAAGACGACGATCGGTATCTCCACCTCGCTGACTGGCCCGGCGTCGAACTACGGCGTTGATATTCGTAATGCGATTCTCTTCGCTAACAAGGTACTGGCGAATAACGCCTACGAGATCGTCGTGGAGGACGATAGATGCGACGGCAAAACATCCGTGTCGGTCGCTAAGAAGCTCGTTGAGATGGATCATGCGCGAGCGATACTCGGGTATACCTGCAGTTCGTCGATCATGGCTGTTGCGCCATACCTCGAGCGTAAGAAGGTAGTTGCAATCGCCGCGGGAACCACGGCGCCGCAGATCGCGGATGCTGGTGACTACATCTTTCGCACGATTCAGGGTGACGACCAGGGGGCGCAGATACTCTTTGAGCACGCGCTCAAGCGCTACCAGCGGCTTGGGGTCCTATCGGCCCAAACCGAATGGAATGAGGGTATTCGTGCCCGTCTGATCGCGCTTTTGCGCGGTTCACCCCTTGTCGTACAGGTCGAGGAGGTTATCCCAACGCCGTACGACTACAAAAGCTCGCTGTTAAAACTGGTTCGAGGAGGAGCGGATGCCATCTTCCTTAATGTTATGCCAGAGGCGGCTTTTCTCGCCGCGTTGAAGCAAGTCCAGGAGCTTCAATTTAAGGGGGATGTGCTCGCGTTTTATCACCCTGGCAGCGAATCGTTTCGCGACAAGGTGCAGGGACCTCTTCCTCCGATCTACTACATCGATAATGGCGCTCCGAACGAGATATTCACGCCGGCTGGGCGTGAGATTTTGGCTCAATTTGAGCGAGAGTATGGGCAGCTTAACAGCGTGCCCCTCACCTTTGCATCCGCGTTCGAGTCGTTTCGCGCCCTCCACGAGGCGCTTCAGAACGGCGGTGGCCTCACTGAGTATCTGCTGACGCACTCCTTCGACGGTGTTATTGGTCGCTGGTCATTCGATCGTCGTGGCGAGATAGTCGGGCTCGATGTGAAGTTGGTGAGGTACCAGCACTAGCAGGGTGGTGAAAAATGATTTCCTGTTGCGCCTTTCAATGGTTTGACTGCAACTTGGTTGGAGCCAACGAAAAAATCCTCAACGTATCTCAGTGGATACGTCTCCGGTTTTTTCGTCGTCTCCGCCTCGTTTCGCCGAAACCCTCAAAATGCTCACGACGGAACCATTTTTCACC
>JAIXQT010000019.1 GCA_027485595.1 Pseudomonadota bacterium
CCTCGACCTCGACCTCGACCTCGACCTCGACCTCGACCTCGACCTCGACCTCGACCTCGACCTCGACCTCGACCTCGAGATCTTTGCTCTGACCGTGTGCATGCAGCTGGCCGTCACGTGGCTGGGACCCTCCTCATTGGGGAAGGATTTGTCTCTTCTCAAGGCGTACTACGGTCGGGCCGACATGGACGCTTCGTTCCGCCGGCTCCACACTGCCCTGTTCCACAAACCGGCCAGATCTACCTGGACATCACAGACCATCCTCGTGCGCGTCTTTTTAGTCGCACTTGAAGGTCGTATCCGGTGACGACGTGGACGACGTGGACGACGTGGACGACGTGGACGAGAGGACCGCGAGTCCCCACGCTTTGGTGCACGCACTCACACTCGGTGACTGAGAGAGTGTCTGGAGAAGTGTACGACATGTATGTTGACCGGCCAGGTAGCCACTGACGACCGCGCAGTAGAGCGCAGTAGATTCGTGTGCCGCTACCACGTAGTTCCAGTAGTGCAGCACAACCTTCCCGTAACCACGAAATGCGAGGCACTTGATCACTCGCATACCGTGCCAAAAGATACAACGTCGGCAGCAGACGCCGCTACAACCAGCGTGGCCACACCGTGTGAGCAGACTCGTCACTGCGAGCACGAGCTCTTGATCCATCCCCGGTACAAGACACGTTTCCAGAGAAGCCCATAGAACAAGCCGTTCGTAGTCAGACCACTCGACGGGAGGCAGAAAGAGAAGGTTCTGCCGGGTCACGAGTCGTTCCATGCATTCGCTACCGACAAGCTCCGTGATCTCTGCAAGGTGACCGGCGTAAAATAAGTAGCCGTTGGGTGAACACCGCAAGGCACGACAGCTTTTCAAGGCGGGTAGAATCGAGTGCAACGTGTTCCGTGCGTACTCGAGGGGTACATCCAGACCGCACGACGCATGGAACGCCGAGTGGACGCGTGTCAGTATGAATCTCTCCGACGGAGCTAACCACTGGGCGACCACTCGGCACAAGTCTTCGCTCAGTAAGTGAAGCATGCACTGGGACGGAAGGTGTTCTTAACCCAGTACCGTTACAAAAGTATCACACGGCATCGAACACGCCGCCCCGCCCGCTTTGAAACGAATATTTTCCCAAGTCAGCGAATAACGAATCACCATACTGCAACTGCACGTCCCATGAGCACCAAGAACATATCGTTGGAGGTTCCCTCCTCTGCAACTACCCGCCCACCCTTCCCGACTTTTGCATACTCGGAGGAGAGTAGCAGCAGCAGCGACGATGACCTCAGCTGCAGTGACGACGACGACAGTGATATTCAGACGACCCTGTCCGAGTGTATCCGCCAGAGTCCTGACAATACCACAGCTCAGGCCGACCTAGACCAGGTACTCGACGAAGCCGCCGCCGCTACACGCGCGTCCACTCTCGCACAAAACGCGGTCGTCATGGACAAGGATTCTCCGCTGATCCAGGAGGTTGTTCTACCACAACGAGCACAGCCAGCTCGGCAGCAAGCACAACGAGGTCAAGTGCAACAGGAATCCGCGACGGGCACACCACGTCTTTTTGCAAGCCCGACCCCCGTTCTTGCCGAACGTCCGGCAGTGCACCCGGCGCCTCGGGACACATCGACCGCCAAGCACGGTGTGCGAAAAACTCCATGTTTTGACACTCTGGACAGCGAAGAAGAAGATTATGAGCAGCACCAACAGCGCATTTCCAAGTGCCGCTGCGTCAAGCGGATGAAACGTCTTTTTAGGAGCAAACACGCTTTGGAGCGCCGTGGTCGAAAGCACGCCGCGTCCTCGACTACCACTACCACTTCGAGCATACGCTCCGAAACGACGCGGCACCGCCGCCAACGCAGGAAGAAGCGGGATTGTTTCGATTCTTCGGCGTCTTCGTCCTCCTCCTCGTCATCGTCATCGAGTTCCTCGGATTCCGGAAGCTGTTTTTCCGCCAACATTCTCTACAACACTTCAGCGGAGCAGCGTCAACAGTACCAACGTACTCTCCTACAAACGATAAAACTCCAGTACCCCGATCTCTTTCATGTCTTTGCAGAGAGTCAAACCTCGGGTGACTCCGTGAAACAAGAGTACGACACGCGAATTATGGAGATTCTCGCCTACGACGAGCGTCCTGCCAAAGTCCTCGCCCGCATGGTCAACGCTCTCCGTCTACAGAAGCCGCGGGAAACAGACCCGAACCAAGTAGTTCTGAGCTTTCCTGTCATCCCACCCGAACCACTGTCGACACCGTTAGACGGGGCACCACTCAAACCGTTTTCCCTGCCTACGGCTGTGCAGCCGAGAGCGGTTGGTCCGTCTGAAGAGCAAATGAATGCCGAGATGACACGACGTGCAAAGACAGAATCACGACCGTTGCAAGAACACCACGTCGCCATATCGTCTTCGGACAATTGGCAACCTATTGAAAAGCACAACCTCGACTTTGAAAAACTAAAGGTCGTTTACCTGCCCACCGATACATCTACAAACCTGACGCCTACCGGACCCTTTAAGAACCCACTCGACTGCCAAATATACCAGTACAGCAAGTTTGTCTGTGCCTATCTGACCCAATCCTCGTCCACCCCGCCACTAGACGAACCGGTACCAGACCTCTACTTTAAGAAACCCTTCAAGTTCACAACGTTCGTGCAGAAACTCGAGACACTCTTCAAAGACCCAAAGATGAACGAGTTACGTAGGTCAGCGAACAGCTTGGACTCGTTGAAATTAGAGGAGGAAGAGAATAAAGAGGTACAGAAAAAGTTCAAGGAAGCACGGGCGTCTTCTAGCTTCTTTGACGACTGGAGGGACCTACTGGAGTTGGTAAAGGAGGAGGATGAGGAGGAATCGAAGCTACTCAAAAGGTTAGGTATGCTGCTAGGGATGACCACGACTCCAACCACTCTAAAGGACGCGACCCTCAAAGAGCTTGCAGACTTAATGCAAAAGACTCCAGAGGAGAAGTTCACAGAGGGTAACGTTGAGACCCTTGTCTGCTTTGCGAGTTTTGTGGACTTTTGGAAGGCTCTTGTTGGCGAGGACGATTCGGCGAAGGGTAAGAATGCCAAGACGTTGTGGGACGAACTATTGAAACGTGCGCAGGGTGGTTACAATGGAGACCTTCCAGACAAGATCAAAGCGTACGCCACTGAACATCGTGGAAATCTGAACGAAACTCATTTTCGGACTGCGACGTTAATGGCACTGCGAGGCACAGGAGTCGACCCCTTGGACCACGTATTCGAACGGGTGCTCCAGACATTTCAGAAGCTCCAAACGGTGTTACAAGTCACCTCACCGAGTGGCTCCGTCGAGATCACGGGACACGTTGTAGACTTGATCAACGATTGGTGTACTTCCGATCGGAAGTATAAGCTTGGCACAGTTCTCATTGTCAGCGAGCTTCTCAATCGGATGCCTACGGTGCTCTTTGCACTTGGGATACGCTCTCCTCTCCTGGTTGAAATCCTGGTCAAGGTGCGCAATACCTCCTCGCTACCACGGGTCAAGGTCTTTGTAGACGGAATCTACGACAAGGAGAACCGAGTCTCTCTACTAACTCCTTTCTTCCGGAACTCCGACACCTTTCCATTCAGTAAAAATGACTCAGATGACGCGTGGTTTTCCACCAAACTGACAAAGAACGACGTTACCATAGACACCACCGAAAGGATATCCTGGTCTTCGTACTATCCCTCCGTGCTTTCTGGAGCCCCTTCCAGTACGATGTACGCTCCTTTTACAGAACTCATCACCAAGCCGAGTCTGGACGTAACGTCCCGGGACGAATCGCGTCACCAGAAGAAGATTCGGCGCTGGTCTGAATGGTGGCAGAGTTTTATCACGCGTCAAAATCGAGAGTGAACGAACCGACGTGGATATGACACGTCTGACCCAACCCGCCCTCTCTGGCAGACTCTTCTTGGTGGCTGTTTGTGGTCGTCGCAGTCCGCATATCATGCTCGATCTCCGTCTTGTATTCGCGAATGTAGGTATCGACTCCCTTCTCGAGGAACCACCGCATAAAGTTGATCTGACCCACGGTAGTACTCAGTGTGCGACCGTCCTCTTGTGTGGACAGGAGGATGCGATCTCTTCTCGCAAAGGGATCAAAATACTTTTTGGTGTACACATTCAGGTGCCGTCGGTACTCGGCGTAGACATCTACCGGTAGGTGTGACGTGGTTTCGGCAAGGACGACCTTGTGGCGTTTCGAGTAGTTGGTGGTTAACCAATCGATTAATCGTAGTGAGAAGCCTTCCTGACGATTCAGGATGGACATGAGGGTCGCAATGTGTTGCTTGTGATTATTGAACCAGTGGAGAGATGCCAGTAGGATGGTCCGCGACTTGTCATCCAGATCGACACTCTCCGTTGTGTCTAGCGACAGGGATAGTGAAAGAGTCTTGGAAGGAGGTACCTTGAAAATCAGCAGAGGTTTAGATGGCATCAATGTCAATGTCGACTTTGTCTTGGTCGCTTGATGGTTCTTGGTTTGGTGCCAGCGGTGCGATCTCGGTGCTTGGGAGGATCTCGGTCTCGGTCTCGGCCTCGGCCTCGGCCTCGACATCCGGCCACAGGTTACCGAACCGTCGCAACACCTTGAGATCGTCGTCCCTGTAGACGTGGATGATATCGACCTTTCCCTCCTGGAACTCCCGTGTGCTGCAGAGGACCCAATCGCCGGCCCGCACCCAGGCTCGCTTCCTCATCTTGCCCCGCACCTTGGCGAGAATCGTAGTTCGTTGAGGTCCGAGCTGACACTCGAAACGGCACTCACCGAGGGGTTTGACAATCTGTGCATACTCCTGGTCGGCCTCCTTGTAGGGCACGACTCGTTCTTTAGTGTGGGTCCCCTTGGCCGACCGGCGGTGATTCTTGCCGCCCTTGTTGTTGCGCGTCATCTGCCAATGAATGCGAATGCGAATGCGAAATGAAATTAAAGTTGAATTCGAGTCTGCCGAATTTTACAGAGGATCCGAATGTCTGAACCAAGAATCCACATACCCGCAGACCTGACCGTGTCTTCCGACGAAGAATCTGATGCACCCGACGAGAGTCTCACCCCGCGTCAGTTCCTGACACTATCCCAATTCGAGGATCTCATCAGCGTGGCGTGCAACACGACGGCACACTGCGTCAAGGTGGACCTGCGGCACGTAGAGCACGACCGGCGCAAATCCGACGGCGTGTGGATCCAGACGCTTGTCATTGAAAAGACTCGTGAGGTGGGCCGTTTCCGGGTGACCTTGCGAGTTGCCGTGGACAATCAGGATCAGTCGGAAGTCTTGTACGCACCGCACCGCCTGTTGCTGTCTTCCGAGATTGCCTCCTGGTACCTTCGATTCACGTTCCACTGTCACCTGTGCACCGATTGTAGCAGCGCGCTGGTCAGCAAGGACGATGCTTATTGTCCCCGTTGTCTTTTCGACCACCTCAAAGTGGTGACCTCGGGGATCAACCACGACTGTTCTCTGTGCAACGAACCGGCGACCTCTGAACTTCACTGTGGTCATGCGATGCATCGCAGGTGCTACCGGGCGTACAGTCGTCACCAACCACTCCACATCAGTGTCAAGTGCCCCGAGTGCAGGGCACCCCTTTCCGATTTTGATGTCCTTGCTTTCGTACCTGCCTCTTGGTCATGACGTGTGGCGCTGCCTCACACCGTACCTTACCGTGGCCGAATACTTGAGACTGCGCATGGTAGGAAAACAGTGGTGGTCGAACTCGACTCTCGAGTACCCGCAGTGGAGACCCTCGTTGCGCACTACTTTGACGAGTGTGCCTCGCTTCCTCGGCTTTCGTGAAGTTCGCCTCGTGAACCAGCACCTCAGTGAGGTACAGTGGTGCCTTGTCAAGGAACGCCTGAAAGAGGCCGTTCTTGCCGGGGTTCTCGACGATATTATCATCGACGGTTGCAACATCACACCGGAGCTGGCGGGATCGTTGCTCTGTTGTCTCGCACCTCGTGTGCGCCACGTGTGCGTCTCACGCGTCTCACGCGTCTCACGCGTGTGTGTGCGTCTTGACCCTCCGTCACCTCTGTGCACCTTGGATTTGAAGGGTAACTCCTTGGCTGTGAACGCCGAGACGCTGCAAAAGGTGTGGAGCATACCGAGCCTCACTCGATTGAACCTAGAGCACAACTTCTGCGTCCTCCCCCTGGGTTCTAGGCGCCTGCCCAAGAGTCGCCTCCTCCACCTCGGTTTGCTGGGCACTTCTGTCCATTGGTCCGACCTGGAGAACATGCTAGACACCATGGTATGTCCCGTGCATTCCCTGAGCCTTACGGCCGCCCAGGGTGTTGGTTCTTCTCGTTACGCAGACGTGCTGCTCCGGCGAGAAAGGTCGTGGTGGTCTCAATTGCGGTCTTTCCGAGTCAAAGGGCTGCAAAACGGGGTGTCACAGGCCGTGTGGCGTAGTGTCCTTGTACCCGATCAGCCCCTCGAAGAGCTGGACCTTGACGAGAGCCTCGATTGTTTTCCTTGCGAGCTCGTCGGTCGTCATTTGGTGCGCGTGGCTCTCGATAACATGGTCGTCACGAGCCCACAAGAGGCCAAAGATGTGAGCCGCTGGTTACTTTCGTTGCCTCGCCTGCAACGATTGAGCACAAAGTCGTGGAAAGGCCGTAGTTTTCACTACCTTGTCGAGGCGTTGCAGAATGAAGAGCAAACACTGGGTATTGTGCGGTGGGACCTGGATTGCCGAGCCTTTTACATGTGCAAAACCATCGTTCCCGAGTACCTGTGCCGATGCAAGAACCTGCTCTCCATCTACTTATGCCCGGCACCCTTTGTGCTCCGACGATTTCTCCAAGAGAGTCCCGCCGCACAACGGGTCCGCCACATCGACTTGTCCCACTCGGGCTTCTCCATCGAGGATTTGACACTATTCAATCGGGTCATGGCCAGTGGTGGTCTGTCTCAGCTCGAAGCCCTCGATCTTCACGGCAATCCGGGCTTGACGGATCGTGGCATGCAATCCTTAGTCCGTAGCTTGCGTCACCGCGGGGCACGGAGTAGACGATTGCGCCACCTTTCCTTCTACGACACCCTGGTATCGAGCAGTGTGTCGTGGCAAGCCCTAACAGTCCTGACCGAGGCGGGTTTTCGTTTTTTGACCGTCGAGGCCTTGTCTCACCTCGATCTTTACGACGCTGGTAGTGTTGATAGCACTCTTGCCCTGGCGTGCCGACGGTACAAGGGCTCCCTATGGGGTCCCGCTGTGCTACGGCTGCCTCCGGTGGCGTTTCAGGAGCTTACTGACGAGACCCTCTGCTTGTTGTCCTTTTGTGGGTGTGCCGTGACCGCCCTAGACGGTCGTCAGACCCCGTTTAGCGATCTCTGGGAGTTGCAGGGATGCGAGGACTAGCGTGCCTGTTCCTGCTGCACCTGACCAGGGGCTCCGAGTGTTTCGTGCCCTCTCGCCCGACGTCTCCACCACCCGTAAAGACCGCCGTGGTGCGTCCGCAGGGAGTCTGGAACATTACCCACACGAACGACGTGTGGCTGCGCAAGGCACCGGGGCCGTTTCACGTCGAGATTACCAACGACCATTTCTACATCCGCCCGGGCCTGTTTGGTAAAATCGCTATCAAGAACGACAGGCCCCTGCTCGTCAGCATGATGTTGTGGAATAACTACTTGCTTGCGAAGGACTACCTGATCGCGCCGATCGATCCGAATAACCTGTGCCTCTGGAGTACGGACATGAAAACCTATTACTACTTGAAGAAGCTGTAAAACGACTAGATCAGGTGATTTGAGCAGTTTTTTTTGGTGGGTTGAAATCAAACCAAGTATTCCGACATGGCTCGTACGAAACAAACCGCACGCAAGTCGACCGGTGGCAAAGCCCCTCGCAAACATCTCGCTACCAAGGCCGCTCGCAAGTCCGCCACTGCGACGGGCGGTGTGAAGAAGCCTCACCGCTACAGGCCCGGTACCGTGGCGCTGCGCGAGATCCGCCGCTACCAGAAAACCACCGATCTGCTGATCCGCAAGCTGCCCTTCCAACGTCTGGTGCGCGAGATCGCGCAGGACTTCAAGACCGACCTTCGTTTCCAGGCTTCGGCCGTGCTGGCTCTGCAAGAGGCTACCGAGGCGTACCTGGTAGGTCTGTTTGAGGATACCAACCTGGCGGCGATCCACGCCAAGCGCGTGACGATCCA
>JAIXQT010000144.1 GCA_027485595.1 Pseudomonadota bacterium
TCAAAAAAATCCTCAACGTATCTCAGAGGATACGTCTGCGGTTTTTTCGCCATCTCCGCCTCGTTTCGTCTAAACTCTCAAAATGCTCGCGACGGAACCATTTTTCACCACCCTGCTAGTACACGTACAGCGTTATTTTTCGGCCCCAAATGTTCCTAAGAGTTGAGTAAGACCTCGTTGGTTGCTATCCACAAAGGAGGCACACATCTTTTATTGATGTCGGACTCCAACGATTATGGCTGATTTTCAAGCGACACCACCGTCGCCACACAACGCCCCGCAGCGCACTATCGAGAGGGTCCTTGCCGACCTTAAAGACCGCCCCCTAGCCGCCGCCCAGCGTCTGCACGAACTTAGCCTCCACGCAGAGAAAGATAACCATTTCAAGGATGCGTTGGCCTTTACCGACGCGCACCTACAGGTGGCGAAGGAATCGAACGCCACTCAAAGTGTTGTCCTCGCCCTTCTCACCCGGGGAAAACTACTCTTCAAGACGAGTCAGTTCTCAGAGGCGATCACGGATCTACAGAACGCGCTGCAGACCTCGGCGAGAGACCCGTCGATCCCACCGCCGCATCGCCTTCACATACTCTATACCGCGAGTAATCTTATTGCGGCCTCACTGTGGCGGCAGGGAGATCGAGTCGCTGCCGCAACCGCGCTCAGTCAAACTGTCCGTCTGGCCCGCGAGCGTTTCGGGGCAGGAAGCAGTGAGGTAGTTAAAGCTCTCTTTGAACAAGCGCACCTTGCGATTGAGATGCGCGCACCCGAATCCGAGATACTCGATCGTATCGATGAATGCCTTCGTGAACCTGGGACGAACCGAGACCGAGCGTCTCGCCTATCCGAGCTGGCGCAGGCCCTCTACCAAAACTGTCGGTGGGACGCCGCCACCCACACCCTGCAGGTCGTCAGTGAACTCAGCGAGGAGCGCGGCGAACGGACTCAAGCATTGCTTGCGCTCGCGAATATCGCTTGTCACAGGGCCGATACAAGAGGCGTGCACAGGTACGTCGATCAAGCGGAGTCTTTATTGATGGACGTCGCTCCCCTACCTCCCGTGGAACGTCACATAGCCCACCTGCGCGCGATGGCGGCACTCCAAGAGGGACGCGAAGAGAGCTATCGTGAACATATATATAAAGCGCAGCAACGAGCTGATTCTGAGGAACTCAAGATTGAAGATCGCATCTACATTCAATTTGTGAGAGCTCAGGTGCTCCGCCGCTCTGGCCTCCATGAGCAGGCGCGCCACGAGATTGAGGAGGCCCAACAAATAGTTCGACGTGCGATCGTCTCACCGATCACTCAATGCTCCATGCTTTTGCAACAGGGCTTCTGCGAGCAGGTCGAGGGAAACTACCATGAGTCGAACACCCTCATCGATGAAGCGCTCATGATCGCCCGCGACGATCTCGACAGAAACGCGATTCTTGAGGCTCGCGGAAGGTGCCTCAAGGCCCATAATCTCTACTCGCTCTTCACCTACGGCGATACCTCGGGGAAAGCCCCCACAACGATTATTCGAGAAGCCAAAAAGAACGCTGAGATAGCGCTACGACTCCTCTCTGAGGAGGAGCTCGATCCCTATCATCAAAAGACCTTACTCAGGCTCCTCTGCGCGATAGCGAATCACTTGGGCCTCGACGGCGAGCTAGCTTCGTATGAACGTTTGCTTACCACATTAGAAGCGCGGTATCCGGACAACGACCTCTAACAATCTGATCTTACTGCCGGACGGAAGCGATACCTACGAAAATCTGTGGCTCTGGCAGCTCTTAACCGTTCAGAATTACCGGAAAGAAGTCGATATTCGCTCTAGGGATTAGGACGCCCCGTCCAACCGTTTTAGAGGAGAGTATGAGAGTTCCCCCGAATGAACGAGAGCGCCTTCAAAAAATCAAGGCTCTCCGCATCTCCGTTCTTGAGCCGGATGAGGTATTCGATGGAATAGCCCGACTAGCGGCGGAGATCTGCAAATGCCCGATCGTCTTTCTCTCTTTGATAGACTCTGAGCGGCAATCATTTACCTCGCGGATTGGATTCAACACCACATCAGTGGCTCGAGAGAGCTCGATCTGCTCCGAAACTATCCTGAGCAGCTCCCCGCTCGTTCTGACAGACCTCGACAAGGATCCCCGGTTCTCCACGCATCCACTGGTACAAGGACCTCCTCACGCAACATTCTATGCGGGCGCCCCAATTATCACCAAAGATAATTTTGCCATCGGCTCCCTGTGCGTTCTCCACACCGAGCGTCCTCACCTCTCGTCGGCTCAACTCGCATCACTTACCACCCTCGCTGAACAAGCAGCTCGACATATTGAAACGAGGGCCGAGCTTAGTGTATTCCAGGCCAAGGTGAGTGCACTCGGGGAGAGCGAGCGCAGATTCAGAACTATCGCCGACGCGTCGCCGATGCTCTTGTGGATCTCAGATGAGGCCGGCAATCGCACCTTCTTCAATCAGGCATGGTGCGAGTTCACCGGATTAAGTCGTGAGGACAGCATCGACGACCATTGGATGCGATCGATTCATCCGGACGACCGAGAGGTCTACAACAGAAAATGGGAAGAGACCTCAAAGCAAAAGATACGCTTCCAACAGGAGTTCCGACTCAGACATTGCAGCGGCACCTATCGGTGGGTACTGGAGCAAGCGATGCCGATGTTCTCATCCAGTGGAAGACTTGAGGGATATGTCTCGTCCTGCGTTGATCTCTCCTCCCGCATGACGGATGAGCTTCAATACCAAAATAATGAGGCACGATTCAGGGCGATAAGCGAAGCAGCTCCCCTTGGAATCTTTGTTACCGACTCAGACGGCAACTACATTTACACCAACATTCAATTTCAAAAGATAACCGGACAATCAGCCGAGGAAAGCTTCGGCTCAGGATGGCAACGAGCTCTTGCTGATGAGGACCGTGAACGCGTTGCGTCAAGCTGGTACTCCGCGACCCGCACCGCTCAACCCTTCGAGGAGGTATATCGATTCCGAAAGCCAAACGGTGAGGTGGCCTGGGCAAGTGTGAAAGCGGCTGCTATCAACTCAACCGATACCGTCAGTGGCTGGGTAGGAACAGTCGAGGACATTACCGCTCGTCTCAAGGCGGATGCGGAGCTGGTGGAGGCGAAGCAATCAGCCGAGGCGGCAACACACGCAAAGGGACAGTTCCTCGCCAACATGAGTCACGAGATCCGGACGCCCCTCACCGCAATCATCGGCTTTGCGCAAGCGCTTAGAGCCGAGAGGAAGCACGCTCCCGATGAGCTGCACTGCCTCGATGTGATCGTTAACAACGGAAAACACCTGCTCGAAATAATTAACGGCATCTTGGACCTCTCCAAGATCGACGCTGGAGCGCTCACCATCGAACGAACCTCATTTAACTTGGTTGAGATGATTGAGGAGGTTCGGATGATGTTCGCTCCCCGAATCGCCGAGAAAGCGCTCTCATTCTCGGTGACGTACGAGTGGCCCCTACCCGCGAATATCATCACCGATCCGCTGCGACTGAAGCAGGTTCTCATCAACCTGCTCAGCAACGCGATTAAATTCACAGACAATGGATGGATCGAGCTTACCCTAGGATTCCAACCAACCACGAAGCGAATTAATTTTACGGTAGCGGATTCCGGAATCGGAATCGCCGCGGAGCAGATAGAGCGGCTCTTTAAGCCATTCTCACAGGCTAACGAGAGCATTACTCGACAGTTCGGTGGGACCGGATTAGGACTTACGATCTCATCACACCTCGCGCGAGCTCTCGGGGGAAGTATTGAGGTAACCTCGCAGCTACAGAGAGGATCAACGTTCTCTTTTAGTATTACCCCTGAGCTCGAAAGCCCAGCCCGATTCATCAATGAGGTCCCGAGCGACAAGCCGGTGACGAAAGAGAGTAGTCCAACTCAACCCATGCTATCAGGCCGGGTGCTCTTCGCGGACGACGCTCTCGATAATCGCCGACTGGTCGACCACCTCTTACGCAAAGCTGGGGTCGATCCGGTCCTCGTAGAAGACGGACAGCAGGCGATATCGACCGCCTTAGCGGAGGAGTTTGATCTCATCCTACTCGATGTGCAGATGCCAAACGTTGATGGACTCACCGCCGCGCGTTCCTTACGGCAGGCCGGGATCCGTACCCCTATTGTATCCCTCTCAGCGGGCGCGTTCACCAGTGATGTGCTCAAAGCGATTGAAGCGGGTTGCTCGATGCATCTCGCGAAACCGTTCACGAGGGAATCGTTCTTCGAGATGCTCAAGCGTTTTCTTCAGGGACATGGGAATTCATCTTCAGAGGGAGATGTTGTAGTGAGCACGAAGCTCAGCGACGACGCAGAGATGAACCAACTCCTCCTCGACTTTATAGATTCCCTCCAACCTCGCGTCGACGAGCTCATCAAGGCCTGCGACGAGGCGGACTGGCCAACCATAGAGGCACGCGCCCATAAACTTCGAGGCAGCGCTGGTTTGTACGGATATGCAGAACTATGCACCCTAGCCGAGCACCTTGAGACCGCAGCAAAACAACACCATGGAGACCTCTCTTCCCTCACCACTCTATTGACTACCCTCTGCCAACGTATAGTAGCCGGAAGACAGGTCACCGCCTGCTCAGGTAGCCCCTCCCAACACGTCTAAAGGGGCGGCTAGGTGCCAGGTGAGGCCCTCTTTTGAGTGTATCTTCAGCAACCATAACACGAGGAACACTGGCAAAGCTTCGTATATTCGAGGACTTAGAGGCTTCACCACTACATGCCTTTCTAAAAAACAATTTTGAATTAATTTATCTAACCATTTATACTGGTTAGAAGTTAGAAGCATTTCTGTGCTTCGCAAGCTGCCTGATGGGCATCTTACGAAGTGAAGCGTTGCGCTGAACGTACGGTTCCCAAGGGTCATAGAAGGTTTACACGGGCAACTTTGCTTGTGTCGGTTTTGAACAATTGAGTCAGACTCCAGAGCTTCCATGCTGCGGTGTCTCTGGTGTCTGACTCATCTGTTACATTGGTTTCTTTTTTCGATCGTTTTTTTTAATGTTTTTTGTTCGCGCAACTGCTTCCCTTCTCATTCTCTCACAGATCTTCCCCTGTAATTTCTTAAAGCTTTAGCGCAATTCTCGATGCGTGTGGTGTGTCATGTCGTGGCGACCCGAGCGGTGAATATGCAGACCCTCCGGCACAAGGGAGGGCGACCGTCGCCACGTTGCAAGAGACGAAATCCATGTGCGGCGCGCAACATTTCGGCGACCAGGAATGGTCGCCCTCCCTTCGTGTGACCCGTGATCCGGGAGGGCGGTCATTCCTGACCGCCGCGTTGCGAGAGGCGAAATCCGCTGGGGGCGCGCACCATCTCAGCAACCAGGAATGGTTGCCCTCTCGTTCCCGCCCCGACGCTACGCCACCATCCACAACACCACCGCCGCAACAACCAATCGGTAATAGGCGAACGGCCGCAAACTCCATTGCCCAACCATTCCGATGAACCACTTAACGGTGAGCAATGCGGTAAAGAATGAAACCACGAACCCTATCACCACTAGCTTCACATCATCGGCCGTAAATACCGCCGCCGCCTTAAAGAGATCATGCAACGCCGCCGCGGCAAGGATAGGGACAGCAGCTAAGAAGGAGAACTCAGCGGCGGCTTTTCGCGAAAGCCCTACAACCATTCCGCCAATAATCGCCGATGCGGATCGGGACATACCGGGCCACAGCGCTAAACACTGCACACACCCGATCACGATGCTCTTTTTCCAGGTCAACGTGTCCGCGTCTTGCTCGCCAGCGAACTTCCCATATCGTTCAACGAGGAGGATCAGCACCGCCCCAACAGCGAGCGCTATCGCGACCGAGGTCGAATTAAAGAGATGCTCCTTGATCTGCTTTCCGAACGCTGCGCCAAGCACCAACGCCGGCCCTGTCACGAGTCCTAATTTAAAGAGCCCCGCGGCACCTCTCATTCCAGGAGAGAGCACGGTCTGCGGATTCTTCACTGAGGCCCCCAGCCCGTCCAGCAACGCCATAAATCGAGGCCAGTACAGCCACACCACGCTCAGAATAGCGCCAAGCTGTATGACCACATCGAAGGTCTTCGCCTTCTCTCCCTGAAACTCCAAAAGATCTCCGAACAGTATGAGGTGTCCCGTGCTGGAAATCGGCAGATACTCTGTAATCCCCTCAACGATTCCCAAAATAATGGCGATAAGAGTTTCGGACACGGCTACAAGCTCCTTACGTTAGCCCCTCATGAGATGGGGAAATTACCAGGTGAATATCTTCTCTTTGTAGCGCAAAGATCGCTTCATCCCCAGTGTCTAAATACGCCTTTGACACCATTGGCACGACACCACGACTCACGATACTCTGCGGGGGCAGAGGTAGTCATGAGCGAAAACATAATCAAATGGGAGGAATTCGAGCGTGTCGACCTGAGAGTCGGAACTATCGTGCGCGCAGAGACCTTCCCCGAGGCGCGAAAACCCGCTTACAAGTTGTGGGTCGACCTCGGCCCACTAGGCGTCAAACAAAGTAGCGCGCAGATCACTGTTCGGTACACACCAGAGAGTCTCATAGGAACTGAGGTGCTGGCCGTGACGAACTTGCCTCACCGACAGGTTGGTCCCTTTACCTCAGAGGTCCTCGTCACCGGTTTCGTGGGTGACAATAGCGATGTAGTCCTCGCGCGCCCTGAGTTTCACGTAGCCAACGGGACGAAGCTGGCATGACGCGCGCCCCTTCCTTCGACGCGATCGTAATCGGGGGCGGACTCGCTGGAGCGGGAACCGCTCGGGCACTCGCGCAACGTGGACTCTCAGTGTTGGTCTGTGAGACTCATCCTCACCTCGCCCCGAAAGCATCAGGAAACGCTCGCGGGCTCATCATGCCATATGTCGCAACACACACCTCTCCCCCAGGGAGGCTCTACGCACGTGGATTTAAATTCACCCACGATCTCCTCGCGACTGAGCTTAACGATCTGAACCTCTTCGAGCAGTGCGGTGCGCTTCAACTTCCAGCAACAAAGCGCCTAGCTCGATTGATTACCGAATCCACAGATTGTATCGGCGCCCCCCCTATTCATCGCCTCAATCCAAACGAAGCAACGGAGCGAGCTGGCATTACCGTTTCTACCCCGAGTTTCTTTTTTCCTGACGCGGGATTCTGCGAACCCGCCAAGATTACCCGGGCTCTTATCGAATCAGCGCCTCAAACGATCACCGTATGGTGCTCGAGGCACGTACCTTCATTCTCGCGAGACGGTTCAGGGTGGAGAATCACCCTCGCAGATGGATCATCGGCGCTCGGCGCATACACGATTCTGTGCGGAGCCCACGAGATAACGTCATTTCCCCAAACCTCGTGGGTTCCCCTCGAGGCGATACGCGGTCAAACCGCGCTAGCCACATCATCGCCGGTATCGCAGACTATTCGAACCGTTATCTCCTACGACGGTTACATAACTCCATCGCACGAAGGAGTGCACTTTATCGGGGCCCACTATCGTCACAACGACATGAACGAGACCCCAACCGATGAGGATACGACCGAGGTTCTCTCTCGACTCTATCGAACGTTTCCGTTCATCTCAGATCTTCGTGTCACCTCATCCAGGGTCTGCTTTCGTGCCTCAACGCATGACCGAATGCCATACATCGGAGCGTTACCTACTCAGGACAACGAGGGTCTTTTTATAAATGCGGGACACGGCAGCCGAGGACTCATTACAGCCCCGCTCGGAGGAGAGATCATCGCTCGCCATATTACCAACGAGCCGCTTAACGACCTTAAAGAGTCCGCCTCCATCGTAGCAGCTGCTCGTCTCTCGAAACGATATGAGTCGACTATTTCAGCGCGACACGGCGAACGTGCCCCTTCACAATAGCCTCTCGACGAGCTTCGGTAAGTACAGATGCCACCGCCGCGCTCACATTCAAACTCTCAAGAGGACCAATTCGCGGAACTACGACACGCACATCCGCTGATTCAAGCGCACCTTGCGAGAGCCCCGCGCCTTCAGAACCGAACATCAAAACAACCTTGTTCGCCCACTTGACGCTGTACATCGAACGAGCCTCGTGAGGAGTGGTCGCGACAAGGGACCATCCGCGAGATTTGAGAAGCCCCAGGATCGAGCTGCCATCCTTCATAAAAGCGATCGGAAGATGCTCCGCAGCGCCCTCAGCGATACGACACGCTGCGCCCGAGAGGGAGGTCACGGAGGTTGAATGGAGAAGAACCCCGTTCACGCCGAAGAAGCATGCGGTTCTTAAAATGGCCCCGACATTATGCGGGTTCTCGACCCCTTCCATCACGAGGATCATCCCACGCTGGAGGTCGTCCACCTTCTTGAGAACATCCCCTGGAGACATCAACTTGAGAGGACGAGCCTCTATCATTACCCCTTCATGGTGCTCGGTCGCGGCGACTCGAGCGATCTCATCATATTCCGCGATCTTGAAAGGGACTCTCTTCCGCTCCGCCCACTCAAGCACATGGTTGAAGGCATCCTCCCGCTCAGGAGTGACAAAGATCCGTTTAATATCCTGCCTCCGATTCTCAAAGATCGCGAGGCAACACTGTACGCCGTAGTACTTTACGCGGTCTTCTTTGTCGAAATGCGGCGGTTTATAATCGGTTCCACCTCGCCCTCTTTTACCCTTTGTGGTACTCGAATGTGATTTACGTATGGCCATACCGACGCCCGAACGACATATCTGTGTTACTCGAAAGGGACAGGAGAGCTTCATAGCTCAGGAGCTCGCTCCGCTTTCTTCCAGCGTCCAGTGTACCCAGCTTGGCCCGGGGGTGGTAGAGCTTACGGGGGTCGACATCTCCTTTTTGTCTCAAAACCCTATCCTCTTCTGTCGGCAACTACTACCTCAGGCCTTCCCCATTGAGGGCTCCTCCATTAAATCCATCGCGCAGTCCATCGTGGGCGCCCTTATTGAGGGGCTGGGTGAGAATCCAGGGGAATGGTGTCTCCACATCTTCGACCCGGCCGCCGTTGACACCGGCGAGGAATACA
>JAIXQT010000236.1 GCA_027485595.1 Pseudomonadota bacterium
GTGACCGTGTCCGATTCTTCGGGTTCGTGCTCCTCTCGGTTCTCGCCTACAGCATCGACCTCGTTGTTCCGTGGGCGATCGGGTGGATCTTGAATGTCTTCGTCGCGCAAGGATTCACGCAGGCGGCGTTCGATGAATCGTTGAAGTATATGGCGGCCTACGTTGTCCTTCGTATGTCGATGACCACCTTTCATCATCTCGCCCGCTATCTGCAAGGCACCTGTGCGTACTCAGCTCGATTCAACAAACTTGAGGAGGTATTCGGTGCCCTTGTCGCGTTCCCTCTCAAATGGCATGTGCACCACCACTCGGGAGAGAACCTCAGCCGACTGAACCGATCTGTTGGAGCTATCGAGGGTGTGATCAACAACTACCTCTGGCAGATCATAGACGGTATCGTAAAATTCTTCTTTGCTACGTTCGCGCTCTTCACCCTTGATTTCGAGGTGGCTATCACGGTGCTCGTGATGGGGTTCGTTACGGTCGCGATTATGCTCCTGTTTAATCGCAGATTAACGAAGAAGTGGAGAAGCAATAACCGCTTCTTCGATAAACTCAACCGAACATGCGTTGACTACCTCTCCAATATTGTAACTGTAAAAACCCTTCGGCTCGAGAACCCCGCGTTGACCTACCTGATGAATCAACGTGATGAGGGGTATCGCCTTTGCCGAAAGATCTGGAAATATCAAGAGCTGAAGTGGGGAACGATAAGCGCCGGCTACAGCCTGGTGATGGGTAGCTCGCTTTTTATCTTCTTCAGAAATCATATCGGTGACTCAGCGGCCTTCGACGTGGCGCAGGTTTACGTGCTGTTGAACTACCTCGACCGCATATTCGGGGCGATCACATCGTTCACGGGGTACTACGGCGGCATAATCGAAGCCTCGCTCGCCTACGACGACGCCTCATCAGTACTGAACGAATCGAATGAGCTTAAAATCCCCCTGCGCCCATCTACCCTTCCACGCTCGTGGGCATCTATCGGCCTGGAGGATGTGACATTCTCATACGGTGGCGAAAGCAAAAATTTAAAAGATGTCTTCATGAGCCTGAGAAAGGGCGAAAAGGTCGCACTCGTCGGACCGAGCGGCGGCGGCAAATCGACTCTCCTCAAGGTACTTTCCGGAATGCTGGCGGCGAGCTCCGGATCCGTAACATCATCGAGTGGGATTCGATATACTCTTGATGATGTCGCTGACATTAGCCTCCTCGTGCCTCAAGAGCCCGAGGTTTTCTCAGAGTCCCTTAGATATAATCTCAGCTTCAATCAGAACTACTCTGATCAAGAGCTAATGAAAGCTCTTGAGTTGTGCAAGATCGATCACCTCCTCCAAAAACTACCAAACGGTTTTGATAGCACTTTGGAGGAAGCTGGCTTAAACATCTCCGGTGGAGAGCGTCAACGACTCGCGCTCGCGCGAGGTATTCTTCGAGTGCCAGGTAAAGACATCCTGCTACTCGATGAACCGACCTCAAGCCTCGATCCCCTCACGGAGAAACAAATTTTCGCGAACATTCTTAACGAATTTAAGGAGCTCACCGTTGTGACGGCGTGTCATCGCCTTGCGCTCGTACCACTGTTTGATACCGTGGTGTACATACGGGATGGTCGAGTGGAAGAGATCGGTTCGTTCCCAGAGTTGCGGGCGGCTGGCAGAGGCTTCTCCGCTGCTTGGGCTGACTACGAACGCACCGTTGTGAAGGTTGAATCACATGGATAGAAGGTTGTAATGTCTACCCCGATCGATCGCAACGTCATTCGACGTTTCATCACGCTAGCATCGCCGTTTTTCCGGTCGAACATGCGTTGGCGCGCGACCGCGATGGTCGGACTTCTCCTCGGACTCTCACTCACTATCAACGGAGTTGGTGTCATCATGAGCTACATCGGCCGTGATTTCATGACAGCTCTACAGACTAAGGACTCATCTCTCTTTTACTGGAAACTCAGCGAATACTTACTAGCGTTTGTAATCGCGACGCCGATCGTTGTTTCCTACAGCTACACGGAGCAACGTTTAAGTCTTTTGTGGCGCAGATGGCTCAGTCATCACATCCTAGCCCGATACTTCTCGGATCGCGCATACTATAAACTCAATCTTCGGGGAGATATCGACAATCCCGACCAACGTATCGAGGAGGATGTCCGCTCCTTCTGCACGCAAAGCCTGACATTCTGTCTTATCTTCTTTAACTCCACCGTGCAGCTACTTCTGTACGTGTACGTGCTCGGTTCAATATCGGTTTCTCTTCTGGTAGCCGCCGTCGCTTACTCACTCATTGGATCTATCGTCACCTATTTTCTGGGACGTCCACTTATCGGTCTCAATTTCACCCAATTGAGGAAGGAAGCTGACTATCGATACAAATTAATCAACGTGCGTGATAGCGCTGAGTCTATTGCGTTCTACGGCCGAGAGGCTCGAGAGTTTACACGGACGCGTCAGCGACTAAAGTCAGCGCTCAACAATCTCTTGCAGGTCATTAACTGGAATCGAAATCTACAATTCTTTACCACCGGATATAATTACATTCTGACCGTCTTACCCACCGTATTCGTCGCGCCCCTGTTCTTCGCAGGTCAGATCGAGTTCGGCTCAGTTATTCAAGCGGGCGCCGCGTTTGGGTTCGTTATCAACGCACTTTCAATCGTTGTAAACCATTTCGGAAACTTGAGCGTCTTCGCCGCCGTTATTAATCGTCTAGGCACTTTCTGGGAAGCTCTCGAAAAAGCGAATGAGCCTGTTTCCCCAGGAGAACGTATTAAGGTAGCGACAGGCAAAGATCTCATCTTCAGAAACGTAACCATACTGACTCCGCGACGGGAGCAAGCGCTCGTCAAGGGCCTCTCCTTCACGTTCCAAGGCACTTCGTTGCTTTTGTCAGGCCCGAGTGGCAGTGGAAAGAGCTCCATACTCCGGGCGGTAGCAGGCTTGTGGGAGACAGGTTCTGGTCAGATTATTCGCCCCGATCTCTCAAACGCGCTCTTCTTGCCGCAACGACCATACATGGTGCTTGGGTCGCTGCGCTCGCAGCTCACCTACGGCATTCGAGGACGAGTGCTCCTTGACCGGGAGCTTCTCTCAGCCCTCGAGATGGTTCGACTGACCGAGATGTACAACCGCGTCGGTGGTCTCGACTCGGTACTCGACTGGCCCAACATTCTCGGAACGGGAGAGCAGCAACGCCTCGCGATTGCGCGCCTCCTTCTGATCAAACCAAACTTTGTGTTCCTCGATGAGGCAACAACGGCGATGGATCGAGCTATTGAGCAAGAGCTCTATCGAATCCTACCAAACTATGTGGAGCGATGGGTGAGCATCGGCAGCAACGCCGACCTCGCAGAATTCCACGAACATACGCTTCAATTGAAGGGGGATGGCTCATGGCAGTACGAGTAAGTCCCGCGCCACATCACATGCTCCGGCGCTCGCTCCTCACCTTCTCAGTATGCGCATTTACGCTAAGCCTTTGTATAGCTCCATCACAAGCCCAAGACACCACACTCCAATCGTCTCTGTTCGAGGATTGTGATAAGGCGAACGAGACTTTTTCAGCACTTTCGCCTGACGCCAAATCTGGCTTAGTCGATTACTTAACTCGAGTGGTGGGGCTCAACACGCAAGCACCTGCCGCTCCTGAAGCGTTCGCGGTGCTGCCCGGTAACAAAGGTATAGAGCCCAATCCCCCAGCTCTCTGGCAAACGACCGACGCGAAACGAGAGTTGCGCGGAAAACGGTGCGCATTAGAGCTCCTGAGCCTCGCCGGTCCTCTCGCGTTCCATGCAGTCCCCCAGCTTGCCTCGCTCTACAGTGAGCAGGCGTTGAGCGACGAGATAGCTGTTGGAATTGAGGAAACCGCGGCTACTATCGCTGAGCAGGCTCACCGGAATGGTCAAGTTCCAAACGATGAGGTGATGGACAGGTTGATCGCGTCTCTCGCGAGCGAACGACCTCTTGTGACGCAAAATTTTCTGCATGAGTACCTCTCCCTCTCGTTGCCTCGCATTCTTACGTATCTCTCAAACCTTCCCCCGCATGACGCGGACAAGGTAATAGTTTTTTTGCGAGACGCCGATCCAGATGGCAGCCGGTCGATGCGTACGTTCGTGGAGCTTATGCCCAAGCTCACGGTGGAGAACGCCAATAGACTCGCCTCATACCTCCCGGTTCCAACAAAAGAGGCACTGCCTTTCCTTGTAAATGATTTTGCCCGACTCGCGGCGGAACCCACAAACGGAGCGAATATCACCTCCCTCTTGGGAAAAAGCTGTGTCGCGCTCGGTCATCTTGTTATCGATCCCGCGTTATCAACGACCCTCGGGCGGAACCCTACCCTCTTACGAAGCACCTCACTGCCTGACGACGAGCAACGATGTCTCGTCAGCTCAGTGCCTTCCCTCGCCAACTCACTCCTGCCTCTCCTCTCAAGCTCACAAGAAGGGGAGCAACATCGTGCGCTATCGCTCCTCACCTCTGCGATGCCACTGATAGATACCGAAAGGAAGAACGCCATATTCACAAAGGTAAAAGAGCTTGCGGCGCAATCAGGAGGCCCGAACCGAAGGGAGGCCCTCTCCGCTCTAAGTCTTTTCACTGACAGACGATCGGAGGCCCACACTTTCTTGTTAGGCATCCTCAAGTCCTCTCTGGCACAGAAGCGAGATTCGAGTATTGACGGTGTCATTGACGCCACCTGTCAAAGCGCCGCTACCCTCAATACTCCAAAGGAGATGACTCGTTATAGTTCTTTCGTCGTTGACGCTATCAAGAAGGGGATAACCCTTCCAGGGGTGATGGCACTCGCGGCTAAGATCGACTCAGTTGAGGCTCCAGTAGTAGCGTTAGTGAGCTCCGCTAACGTCGAAACTTCGAACGCAATCCTTGTCGGACTACAGGGTAAAAAGACCCTCAGCAAAGGCTCTCTCGTCAGCGTAACCGAGGCCCTGCGTCACCCAACTCTCTCAGTCGCGGCGGAAGCCCTCCTGATTAGGCAGGGACCATCGATAGTGCCTCTCCTTCGAAAAACTCTGCTGAGGAGCTCAACAACACAGCGCCTAGGTATCTTAGCTCTCCTTGAGGTCTTTGGCGCAGCGTCGAAGGCGGAGAGAACCGAACTTCTTAACGCTCTTGTGAGCGGCGAGTCGTGCGGGCCATTCCACGCTCGGCCGGAGGTAATCCAGAGCTTGCTCAAGGACTCCGATGCCGACCGCGCCCTCTATGAACAATTCACAACCAAGGTTGTGTCGTGCCTCTGCTCTTTCGAACCATCAGCAGGCTCCTCCATAGTCCGGGCATCATCCGCGGTTCTCTTCGCGAAGCCCCATACTATCGACTCAGTTATGAGCAATCGAAAGGAGTGTGTGGGGCTTCAGTCAGACCTGGTCGCCGTTACTGAGAACACCTCGGTTCCGGAGGCGACGCGAGCGCACATCCTCACCAAGCTTTTAGAGCTTGGTGACAGAAAGACGATCCAACAGACCCTCGCCTCACTCTCCCGACAGCATCCCCTTGCCGAACAATCCCTCCCACCGGTTCGGGCGTTAGCGGATTCGATACGAAATGATCAGGAGCTCGCCTACCTCGCGGTATTAGCACTCGCCCGTTTGGGAGACACACAATTCGAGTGGAGCCGATTCGTGCGAGATGCTATCGAGATGCCTGAGTCTAACCCTAACTTCTCCATCGCACTTGAGGTCATCAAGACCCTTCCACCTGATATCGTGCTCGCCGAGGTAACCCCGGCTCTCGATTCCGACAAACCAAGCCAGGTAGCCGGGGCATGTCGTGTTGGGGCTACCCTCGGATCGCTCGCGATACCGATCGTGTCCAAGGTATGGAACCTTCGAGAGAAGAGGTCTCCTGAAATCAAGTACTCTGCGATTTTGGCGCTGTTGGAGATCAATCCCCTCACACCTGACCTTCATCAGGGGTTACGCGCTATCCTCGTGAATCGGTACTACGCGGCGGCCTCGTCACGGCCCATAAAATGGCCTCAGAGCGTCGCTGTGGTCGACCTCGACAAGTCCTCCTTCGGGACCCTCCGAACGGTCCATTTAGAGCGCCTATTGCTCAAGCAGGGCTCTTAAGAGGCTTCACTAAACACCAAAAAACACCCCCTCTCCGTGTGTCGGAAGGTGCTGTATTTGTGTATACTTGTGCCTCAAGCAGGGGGCCGTCATGCGCTCCCCTGTCGGTTATCCCGCGGGTGTCTCCTCTCATCCACCAAACGGCTCGGTACGTGGTGGCATTCTGCGACGACCATTGAACGCGTAGTGCCCTTGAGGTGTAGCAGAGTGACAGCCCTTTCCCTTCACTTCCTTTCCCGCCTTCCTCGCTCCGTTTCAGCTCTCGCCGCGAAAGCTGGATTTTCCACCGCCAGCCAACAGCCCGAGTCACCCTGGAGAGCTGAGGTGCTCAGTCGTGAGGCTCTCGCTGAACTCGGTATTCAACTCGCCGAAACTCACCGTGGCACCTTTGGCCGAGGCCGATCTACTCGACTCCTCCAAACATATAAGCACAACCGCGCGGTGTTGAAACGGGTCTACCAATGTCTCGCTGAAGCCGCTCACAACGGAGAGGCTCTCACCGCGGGCTCCGAATGGATGCTCGACAACTATCACGTCGTTGAGCGTCACATCGCGGCTATTAAAAAGTATCTCCCATGGGGCTTCTATAAAACTCTCCCCATTTTCAAGAGTGGGGAGCTTGAGGGCCTCCCACGAATTTACAGCCTCGCGCTCGAATTCGTGGTGCACACCGATGCGGCGGTTGACGCGAATCTCGCGGCGGTATTTATCTCGTCGTACCAGCAGAAGCTTGAACTTTCGTCCGGTGAACTCTGGGCCTTCCCGATCATGCTTCGATTTGCGCTGTTCGAAAACCTTCGTCGGCTCATGCGGGAAGCGGAAGCGGAGCTCATCGCTCGACGGGATGTCTTCTCGCTCGTCGACTCAGTTCTCGGCGATGAATCGAAGCCGGGCACTGAGATTATGAACGAGCTCGCGCGACGCCTCGCGGAGCGGGAGAGCTTTCTCCCTCACGGAGCGCTGGAGTTAATCAAGCGTCTCCGGGTGCGTGGCCGCAAAGCGTTCCTCGCTCTTCAGTTCATCGAGGAGACCCTTCGAGAGCGTGGTCTCGACCACGAGGAGCTCCAAAGAACGCAGGATCATATTCAAGCCGCTCGGCAGATCTCTGTTGGGAATACATTGACCTCGCTCACCGCGATTGACCAGATGAATTGGCGCGATTGGTTCGAGGGAGTAAGTCTCGCAGATCAGATCCTCAGGAACGACCCAGCTCGCGTGTATCAGAAGTGCGACTTCCCAACGAGAGATCATATCCGGCATGAGATCGAGCGCATCGCAAAACGGGTCGGCATCACTGATTCCGCAGTCTCCGCGGCGGCTCTCGCATGCGCTCAATCTGCTGCTCACCACTTCCCTGAATTCGACAATGAGTCGGTATGCCAAAAATATGTTGGATCGTTCTTCGTTGGCGACGGACAACACGCCCTTGAAGCGAAACTCGGATACAAACCGTCTATCTTAACGGGTGTGATTCGCTTTCTTGAGCGAAACGCTTTTATGACGTACTTCACCGCGATCTCGGCGGTGACGATGTGCCTCATGGGATATGTCCTCCTCATCTCGGAGTGGGCGGAGGTATCGTTGTGGACAGCTCTCGCCACCTTTGCGATAGCACTTCTCCCCATGTCGGAGCTTGGCTCGAGTATCATTCAATACCTCGTCACGCGGTGCGTGCGTCCCCGCCCCCTTCCAAAGCTCTCATTTGAGGGCAAGGTTCCAGAGAGCCTCCAGACCCTCGTCACCGTGCATACTATCTTTAGCAGCACGAGCTCGATTCAACGCGCAATCGATGGACTTGAGGTGCGATTTCTCGCCAATGATGATCCAGCTTTTACGTACGTTCTCATGGCAGATCTTCCGGACGCGTCGAGCGAGCACATTGCTCTCGATGAGGAGCTCATTGGTATCGCGCAAGACGGCATCAACACCCTTAATCTACGTCACGCCTCGAGTGGTCCTATTCGCTTCGCTCTCTTTTTCCGTAAGCGATTGTGGAACCCTAACGAGCAAAAGTGGATGGCGTGGGAACGCAAACGAGGAAAGATCGAGGAGTTAAACCGATTTCTTCTTGGAGATGACTCAACAACGCTTCAACTCATCGTGGGAGACTCAGCGGCGCTTCGGAGGACGAGATACATTATCACCCTCGATAGTGACACAGCACTTAGCCGTGATGTCGCCAAGAAGCTTGTCGCCACGATCCACCATCCCCTTAATCAACCGGTGATAGATCCGAAGCTCGGACGAGTAGTGCGCGGTTA
>JAIXQT010000258.1 GCA_027485595.1 Pseudomonadota bacterium
GGGCGAGGCATGACTATAGTTCGTCAAATCCATGACGAAGTTGCTTGCTATCACGACGGTTGATGATGACGGAATCAATCAAAATCTAGAGTGTACCAGGGGCCTTCAACGGATCATCCTGATCCGATTCCCCCGAAAAACTAGAACTTCAGGGGAAAAAACCAGTTCAACATCGTGGTAGCCGCAAGGAAGAGAACGCACACGACCTGGAACCAGGAATCTACGTTATTAAGTCTCGCCACAACCGACGGTCTCTCCTCATCGGAGCACGTATCGAGTTTGTTTGAGGCCCACACAAAGAGACAAAAGAGACCAAATGTTACCAGGTAGCAGGTTACGTAAATCTGATCCAAGTATGTGGCGTACGGAAGCTGGGGGAGGTTCTGCCGGTAGCTCTGTTGGAGAAAAACCAATGTGAGTAACGCGGTTGAGGGGATCGCGATTCGGACATCCCAGAGTGACGCCGCCAGGGACGGCGCTATCAAGGTGACGAGCATGACGATCACTAGAGGCAAGATGTACTGCTGTATAGAGGCGAGAGGAGCTTTGCGATAGGAGACCTCAAGGCGAACTTGGCTGAAAGGGGTATGGCTCTGTTTGCCCGCGTCCTTGTAGCCAAAACTAGTTGGGTAGGTTTGTACATACTCATTGACGTCGTATCTGTCGGTCGCGAACCCAATAACCTCAATAAATGACCCGACCCCTGACTGCGCATGATCCGCGACTATCCGCACCTTCTCCGCGCTGAACACATCACTCATCACGTTCAGGCCCCAAATGATGGGCACCGTAAGCCTCTCAAACGGATATCGGTGAAGGTCGATCTGATCAACGTAGAACCGGCCAGCAAACCTGATGAGTTGGTAGTGATCTCCTCCAGGCGTTTGAAGGGGTTTTGGATAGAACGGTTTCATCATCCAGTCCCACGAGTTCACCCGGTTCACGGGGTGAACAACCTGTTCTATTGTCAGCCCCTCGGAGTCAAGCACCTCCTGAAAGGTTGAACCCCAGTGGACCCACACCAACCCCTCGGCGGCGAATGATTGGGTCGCCATATTAAAATCGTAGATATTCTCGGCGAAGATGCCGATGCGGATCGGAGTGGTGTCTTTTTTCCACGGGGTCGCTTCTGATACAGGGGTGAGTACCCCTCCGTGGTCAAACCGGGATATCGCTAGTCTCCCGGTACGGTTTGCCCACACCACGGTCATTAAGCCGATAATTCCGAGGGCGATAGCGAATCGTTTGAATAAGCGTCTCATCTTGCTCGGCTCTTACCATGCACTGGGATAAGCGACAAGACTGAGAGCGCCGGGTGCCGGTCGAGCTGGTCCTCTGACTACTGCCAGTGCTACTCCTCCTCTTCCTCCAGGTCGTCCCTATCGCAATGCTCTTCGTCGTGGTGATGGTGCCGATAGCGGTTTTCATCATCATGCCCGTCAAAAGAGCGGTCGTTGTCGCGGATACTGAAGAGCGAGTCATTTTCGATAATATAGCTTGGGCCTCTTACGGTATCAGGGAAACCAAGAGGGGTAGAGTCATACACCTCCCAATTCCCAGAGAGGGGATCCTGCTCGATGATCGCCTCTGGCTTAGAAAAAACCGACCTATTCCCGAATTCATCAGCTTTGTACACCTTGTACCGTCGCTGGGCCTCGGCCTCGGAGCGGGGTACACACATGAATGGTAGGATGAGTGCTATAGCGATCGTGCGCATCGGGTTTTTCCTTCTTGTTTCTCCAGAATAGAGAATGTGTGGCGCGAGCGATACGACGACGTGCGGGGTGTGTCATGAATTGACACACCCGCATGTGGGGCGGCCCTTATTGAGTGAGGAATGCGCTCTCCTCGATTCCCTAGTGGACATCATACGTGACATCTAACTCACGATGGTACCGTCGGCGGCGGTAAAAGCTACATTAAATCTATGGCACAGTTCGCTCTTCAAGACGCGTCGCGGGACACCCATCCAACGCTTGAAATAACCCGACATCCCTCAAGCTACTCCTCAACACTGGAGTATCTCACGTTGTCGGATCTTGATGGACTTGAGCCGGAGTGGCGCAACCTCGTTGCTCGGGGTGAGTATGCGGAGCCCTTCTATCAGCCCTATTGGATTCGAGCTTTCGTCCAGTCGTTTCACCAGGGAAAATCCGCCCCCTTTGTGCTCGTGCGCCACGGGCGAGATTTGAAGGGGATCCTTCCATTAATGGGTTCACGACGCTTTTGGGGAAAGATTCCAGCTCGGTCGCTCAGGAGCCTCTCTGGAATTCATTCCTGTCGCTTTGACCTTATCTGCGAGTCTCAGCATAAGGACGCTATCGCGGAGAGCGCGTGGAAGGCTCTTGAGGATGATGCCACCTGGAATGTGATAGAGGCTCACAACGTACCCGAGGGAGGCGCTTTCGAGGCTCTCATGCGGCACGCTGATAGAGCGGGCTATTTGGTCGCTCGGTGGCCAACAGTGTTAAGTCCCTACCTGAACGTTCCCGTTGGTCAGAAGGATGGACTACAAAACTGCCCAGCTCGTTATAAAAAGGATCGAAAGCGACTAGAGTCTCGTTTTCGCAAGCTCCAAGAGCAGGGAGATGTCTCGTTCGAGGTTGTCACTCACTTTGACGAGGCTATCTTTCAAGAGTTTCTTCGCCTCGAGGGGGCGGGATGGAAGGGGCAAGCAGGCGGCGCTATCTCATGCGCACCGGCTATCGTTGATTTCTATCGCGCGGCGCTGACTCGGGCGGCCTCTCAGGGACACCTCCGGATGTGCGCCTTATCACTCAATGGTCGGCGTATCGCGATGGAGCTCGCCTTAGTCACTGAAAATCGGTGCTACTCCCCAAAGATAGCGTACGATGAGGGGCTCTCGAAATTTGGACCTGGGCAGCTCATGGCTCGACTGGCGATTCAGGACCTCGCCGACCGAGGCATTGAAAAATACGACCTTCTCGGCCCACGCGCCCGCCATAAAGCCCTGTGGGCCGGAGAGATACGCCCTCACGCGAACTGTTTCATATTTCGGCCTACCCTAGTCGGCACGGCGTATTACCTCTTCGCGGCGCGAATCGCTCCGATGATAAAGCGAGCGAAGTATCAACGATACGGAGATCCTCAGAGTTTGGGAGACTGACGAGGTTGTTTTTGTCGCCCGCTCTTAGTAGATTCGGGCGCATGAACACTACAATTCTGGCCGTTGTTCGCTCCCCTGATCGCCCCTCGGCTGAGATGCCATCGTTCGGGGGCTCTAGCCTCGTAGTTCCTGAGGTGGTTATACCTGTTGTGACACCAGAGCATTTTACGCCTACCGCTGCTGCGCTGCACATCGCGCAGGGCATCGTCACGCGAGTCCTTTCTAAGGTGTCTCCACCCCAGACACTCGATGACGCAACGCTCTTACAGGTGTGTGAGGATTCTCTCAAGGCCCAGTTCGGTGAGGGAACCTGCGAGGGAACGCCAACTCTGACCGGGCCACGCCAAACTTCGTGGCAGCTCGTGCAGGTAGCAGAGCACCTCGTTCGCCGACAGGTTGAATCAGCGGTGATTGAATCCGCGATTGAGGGTGCCCTTCGATAAAACGGTCTGGGCTACGAGTGCGCGGCGCGATGATGCGCATGTGCATCCAGGCACTCGCCACTTGCATAGTTACTTCGACCCCATAACGGTCGAGAGCCAACGGCCCACGCGTGGCTACGACAGAACCAGAGGTGAAGAAGCGTTTGAAAGCTGCACTAGTTCTTCTTTACGTACATCGATTTGAGCTTCATCGCCCCAATACCGTCGATCTTGCAATCGATATCGTGGTCGCCGTCTACAAGACGGATGTTTCGCACCTTGGTTCCCACTTTGACGACCGTTGAGGACCCCTTTACTTTGAGGTCTTTGATAACGGTGACGGAGTCTCCATCCTGGAGAACGTTACCAACCGCGTCCTTGATCGCGCCGCTTGAGGCACTCTCCTCATGAGCTACGGCTTCCTCTGGAGACCATTCATAGGCGCATTCTGGGCAGACCAGAAGGAGACCATCTTGATAGGTGTGTTCGGACTTACATTGAGGACAGTTTGGGAGATCTTCCATCCTGTACCTTGTACCTCAATGACAGGTCTTAATCCACCGCAGTGGATAGGTTAGTGCCGTGCACGGTGGTGCTCTCAATACTTGCTGGGCGGAGAGGGGACTAGGTCGGAGTGTGCAACTACCGCTGCTAATTGAGCTCGATAGAGGTCAAGCTCAACGAGTCCCTCGGTGGTATGCAGCAGGCCTCGGTGTGCAGTTTGGACAGCTCAACTGCATGTTGCGACTGAGAGTTGCTCACTTCATGTGAGGTGGGTTCTTGAGCTTCCGTTGCAGCGATCTCCGATGAAGCCCAAGAGCCTGTGCCGCCCGAGTTACGTTTCCACCGTATTCGTGAACCGTTCGGTTGATGTAATCCCACTCAACCTGTTCGGCCGATGGAATAGCAGATAAGGCCTTTGGACTTGGCGAGCTTCCATTAAAAGCGGAGATGATGTGTTCGATCTGTACCGGCTTGGTAAGATAGTTAACCGCGCCGAGCTTGACGGCTTCAAGCGCGGTGGCGATAGTTCCATACGCGGTGAACACAACGATAGTGAGGTTGGGATCGTGTTGTAAAAGCGCGCGTACGACGTCGAGACCAGAATCATTTCCGAGCTTCAGGTCCACGAGCGCGGCGTCCGGGCAGAGTCGAGTCGCGCTGGCAAGCGCCGTCGCTAGAGAGTCAGCTCCGAACGTTTCAATCTCTCGGCGGGAGAAGGCCCGAACAAGGCTGTCCCGATAAAGGTCATCGTCATCTACAACAAGTAATCTGGAAGGCGTGAATCTCTCTTTGATCATGACAGATCCGGGATCAGGAGTGTGGCGCAGGTGCCCTTATTCGAATTCGATTGGAAGGAGAGGGAGCCGCCCAAGCGATCCGCAAAGGTCTTCGTGATAAAGAGTCCTAGTCCCATCCCTTTGCCGGCGCCTTTGGTGGTGAAGAAGGGCTCTCCAAGGCGCGGAAGGATGTCATCCGCAATTCCCGGCCCGTTGTCTCGTACTTCGAAGCGTATCATATCATCGTGCCAGCTCCCCTCGAGCGTTACCTTTCCATATTCCAATCCGTTTCGGACCAGGGAGAGCAGGGCTTGTACCGTACTGGACGCAAACATGCGGTGAGGTATACCGCTCGAGGATTGGTCGAGTTTAATCTCAACCATCTCTCGATTCGGGAGATGGTCAAGCACCTGTTCGACTACCTCCCGAAGAGATGTAGACGTGAGAGGTTCACCTCCTACCACCCCCGCGTTGCGACAAAGCTCGTCGATGATATTCTGGCATCGAGCTACCGCGGCCTGAATGCTGCGTGCCTCTACAATCATTTCCATATGAGAGGGAGTTTTCTCAAGTTCTCTCTTGAGCTCCTCAATAGAGATACTGATCGTGGCGAGGGGATTTCGAAGCTCGTGCGCGGCTCCAGCCGCGAGCGTCGTTAATCCCGCGAGCCGCTCACTCTGTTGATGCTTTTCACGAAGCGCCTCAAGCTTCTGTTCTCGGGACCTCAATGCGGCGGTCAGGCGTGTCACGAAATACACGATCACAAAGGCAGTGAAGGTGAAGGTAATGAGCATGCCCTGAAGGTGGGTTGAAAAACCGTGGTGGTGGTGTCTGTGTACATCCGTTAGTTCAGGGATGGGAACGAAGAAGAAGAAGAGGAACGCAAAGCAGAGAGATGTAAACGCCGCGGTAAACCAGCCCCAGAGGGATGGGAGTAGGATTGAGGCGAGGATCACATAGAGGAAGTACACTGAGCTCAAGGGGTTCGCCGATCCACCGTAGAGATACAGAAATGTCGTCAAGAGAAGGATATCGGCGACGATCGCGATGGAGAGGATTCGCTCAGACGGTGGAATCGAAGGGATGTACAACGCCACGTTGCTCGCGATGAGGATCACCATGATCTCAACGAACGGCTCTACATCAAAGGTGAGGCCGAGGCTTCCATATCCAACCACGAACGCCAGCACGAGACCGACCGCCGTGAGCCATCGGGCGCCGGCGAGCCACCGTAATTTCAGACTCTCTTCGGAAATAGGTATCATGTCGTAGTCTCCAGAGTGCGCGGTAATGCTAGTCCCCTCGAGCCGAATTCAAAAGGTATGCAGCCTGGAATATTCTGGCATTGGTGGCTTACGGGACTAATTCGATCAGAATACGACGCGAAGATGGCAGTTGCTACGCTACGAACGGAGTCGGCGAGGGCTGTCACGGGTCATATTTCGGCTCATGTAAGTCCCCAGTGACTCGCTGCGACATTTCGTCGCATTGACTTGCCTCGGCGTATCAACTACTTAGTTTTACGAAGGTTTTCAAGCCCTTCGTAGAAAGGACCACACCACTATGTTGTACCCAGGTTGTCCCCTTTGTCAGGGGGCGGTTGCGGCGCTTCTCGGCCTTATTATCGGGCCGGCAGGAGCCGCTGTGGCCAAGAAGGATCCCCTGTGCATGGGGATCTTTTTCGTCTGGATGCCCCTTGCGGGGCTTCAGGCGCTTGGCCACTACGGCAGCGAATGGACCATCGTTCAAACGCTGCACATCGATCAACTCTTTATTCCCGCGTGGATTCACATGGGATTTGGGTTGATGTTCCTCTTCCGCGTGTTTCACGCATGGAAGCAGGGAAAGTTGGACAAACTCGCCGCGGCCGCGAAAGCGATTGCGAACGAGTAAGTAGGTTTCCTGACCACCCCAGGATTAATAACCAGGAACTTCTTCGGGTAGTGCTGAAGTTCCAAACCTTTTTGCAGTACAGATTCTCGCCATGCATTCACCAAGTACCCACACTCCGTTACAGATGTTCGCGCAGCCTACCGTTGTCGTTGTCTCGGGGTGGGGTGGGTCCGGAAAAACGCAGACGATCGGCCGGGCGTTGCAGGGGCTCTCGCGAAATATCAATGAAGTGGGCGTTATCATAAACGAGCGAAGCCAAGGCTCCGTTGATATCGATCTCGCTCGACTCCCCCAGGGATTTGAAAAGCTAGGGCTTCATGGATGCGCGTGTTGCTCACAACTATCTGATGTTCTCGCTGGCGTTGAGACATTCGCTCGGCAGGGACGAAAGCTGACCTTCATCGAACAGTCTCCCCTCTCCGTTACAAGTGACATTAAGGCTGGATTGAAACAACGTGGCCACGGCACAATCGTGGTATTCGTGTTCAATCCTGCTCAATTTCAAAACGCCCCGGCTATTCACGTACAGGGTATTCGGGACGCGGATGTGGTGCTCTTAACTCACCAACAACACGGCGGTGATGCGGCCCAAAGGGGGCAACGAATTATCGCCACCGCCCGCGGAGACCTCTCACCAGTTCCGGTTCTGATCGATAACGATCCACATCGCCCTCTCCCGACGTCGGTGTGGCAATCGCTGCTTGAGATCCGACAACCCGCAAAGGGGGGCATCTTGAAAGCGATCGGGGGTATCTTTGGCGGTGGTTCAAAGACCACCACGGATTTTAAGGACGAACGAGCGGCTCTCGTTAAGAATTACTCTGAGATAACCGTTCGACCATACGCTACGAGCGCGCAAGCCATCGTGGATGGAGTGAACGCGCTCGCTCGGAAAGGGGTGGAGCTCTCTCGGGTGAAGGGCTCCCTCGCTAACGGCTCCGAGATAGATATACTCCAAGAGGGAGATCGGTACGTGTTGAAGCAGGGCGGTAAGGGTGATTCCGGGGGGTACCTCTCCCTTCGTTCCTTCAAGGTTCAGCTTAGTAGGTACGCCGGCGAGATCGCCGCTCACCTCGGAACGGTCGATAGTAATCCGAGCTTCGTTCAGCAGGTTGTCGCGGGATATCCCAAGGAGGCGGACCTCAAGCAATCGATCGCTTTGGGCTCCCCACCGCTCGGTTTTGAGTCGGATAGATTCCTGACCGAATTGCGGGTGATCCTACCGCACATACGAGACATCTCGGATCCGGCACGACAACAGGAGCTCGGTAACGCTTTCGTAGCTGCGCTTAAAGGAAGCATCGAAACACGATTCTCTCTCCTGAAGGTCTTGCACGGCGCTGCGATCAACGCGCAACAGAAAGCTCTCGGGCTCTTCAACGCGTACTACGCTCTGACAGATATCCAGTGTGATCCAAACTTGCAGATGTTCGCGAAGCATCCATCTCTCGCGCCGCTCTTCGCAGGAATGAAAGAATTAAATCCCGCCGCCAACGTGATCTCAACGGTGGGTGCGATCCCACACCTTCGATTCGAAGGTCGGAAAGATCTCGCTCGTGATGAGATCAAGTTATTCGCCCGAACGCTCACTCGAGCGAGGGACAGCGGTTATATCACCCAGAACGCGATCGACGCGTCCTTCGCCACGCTTGAGAAACTCAACGATCCGGTATTCCAGATGCATAGAGGAGCGCTCCGTTCATAGGTTTCTCGCAGCAGGTTATGAGTGAAATTTTCGATTTTCGACAGGTTCAGCAAGCACCCGAGACGCCACACTTTCGCGCGTGCTGTTATGGGTCTGTGGAGATTTTGAGAGACATCGCAAAGTCGGTTAGCGAGGGGGGCGCCGGGCCAGAGGCTGTGATGCAAAAGGTCTCTGATGCCACTCAGAGGCTACCCATCACAGTGACCACACAAGATGCGGCGGAGCTCACAGCGGCATTTAAGGGACTGAGAGATGCCATGGCATCCAAGACCGGTTTCTCTGAGGCGCAAGGAGCTGTGGCCGTCAGTGAGGCGGTCGTCACGCTCCATGTTAAGGCCGCGGAGGCGGGAGCGCATCCGACCCCCCAGCAGAGTCAGGAGCTTGGCGAGCTCGCAATGAGGCTCAATACCCTCGCAAAGGACCACGTGGGTAGCTCAGGTGGAAATCAAGTTTTGTCTGAGGTTCAGGCTCGCACCGAGGTCTTTATCAAGCAAGCTCAAGAGGCTAATCCACTCTTCGGTCTGAGTATGGCGAGCGCCGTGACTCCAGAGGTGAAGCCTCAACCCTCGGAACCCGCCGCAAAAGCAGCTTGGTATGAGACCACAAAGGAATCTCCGGTTGAAGGAAAGCCGTCGGTAGCTCAGGAGCTCTCGAGGAATGTGGATAATGGATACAAAGAGCGTGCTCCTGAGCCGGCGAAGGAGGCGGTTAATAAGGTAGCCAAAACTGCGCGCTCTGAGGTGAACGCTGAGCAGTACAAGCGGACGAATGAGGCACAAGCTGACAGGGTGGAGACCGTAGCGCAGCGACAATCGGCTCCGGTAGAGAATTCCCTCGTTGCCTCGGTGGCGAAGATCGCTTCTCTTCCGTCTTCCTCGCCGGCACCGGCACCGCAGCAGGCGAACGTTGTTCCGAGTCCCGCGGCTGCGCGGAGTGTCTCATCCTCCACGCAATCATCCGCGTATTCCGTTTCCCAAAATGCATCGGATCGCGCCCAAAGCGGTGGTGTCGCCTCTGCCGCCGGTCGCACTGGAGCTGGCTTGTCTTCCTCGCGCGTAGTAACGCCCTCTGCGACGTGGAGTACGACCACCGTCCAACGGGTAGCTCAAGGTAGAAGCAGTGTCGCCTCGACCCCCGGTCGAACTGGAGCTGGCTCGTCTTCTGCGCGCGTAGTGACGCCCTCTGCGATACGGAGTACGGCCACCGTCCAAAGGGTCGCTCAAAATAGAAGCGGTGAAGCTCGCGTGGTATCAGCCTCGAAAAACGTGGCACCACTACCCGGTAATCGCGCTACCGGCCGTACCGGACAGGTTGTTCGGCCCAATAGCGTTAAGCCTCCGGGTGAACAGCTTTCGCAACGTGCCGTACGACGGGCTCAGCCCTCCGCGGGCGTTAAGGTCGGGCGTGATAAGGTGGCTTCGACCATCTCGCCAGAGGGTCGCGCCGTGGTAACTGGTCGCCCCGTCATAGCCTCCCCGGTCCAACGAATCTCTGCGATGCTCGCGAATCTTCGCGCGCTTTCCCCTAAGGAACTTTCAACGATTAAGATTGAGAGGTACGGGCAACCTAAAGATCTGCAGGTAGCTCTCGCGATTCGTGCTCGGGCTCACAAGATCGTCGAGCGCGTCAAAGCGTTGCCCCTTAAAGACATACTAAAGATTAAGGGGATCGGGAGCGAGGCTAAGCTTGGAAAGGATCGTGTCGCGCTTTCGCCCCGAGAGATGTTGGCTCGACGAGAGGTTCGCTTCCTGATTCGAGATCTTGCGGCTCGTCTCCAGAGCTTTCTTAATCCTCGCTCTATGCTCTACAAGCGAGTGATTTCCGAAATGACCCTTGCAGATTTAGAGCGCCTCGTCTCTATCCTTGGCGGAAACCGTGCCGTAAAGGGGCTGCGCAAAAAGCTCAAAGCAGGAGAGGTCACACAGGTATTCGAAGCCGATATCTCTAACTCGTTCCTGAGCCAGCTCGCCTCCGCGGCTAGTGGGGCTTCTGCCGGCGGCAACGGCGGTGGATCGGATGAGCCGTCCGCATCAACCGAAGGGGCGGGCGCTGAAGCCTCAACGGAGACGACTGAGGAGGCGACCCTCGTAGCCGATGGCGCGGTGCCAACTGCGACGCTGTCGACCTTCATCATGAAGGAGGAGACTGTAGGGAATTCGATGTAACGGGGCCGCTGATGCGTGGCGTATCGTGCAAGTCTTTTTGCGTGACGCAACACGGCGGTCAGGAATGACCGCCCTCCCTCCCACGTCACGGGTCGCACCGCGGGAGGGCGACCATTCCTGGTCGCCGGAATGTGGCGTATCTAGACAGAACTTAGACAACTTAGCTGGGAATTCACCAATCATTTCAATTTCCTAAATTGCGGTCCGTTCCCTCCCGTGCTACTCGATCCCTCGCACCCACTGCGCTTCACCAGTGTGGGTTTTTCACTCATAAGGTACGACGTCATCATGGCTTCTGACACAACACCTTCCACGACCCGAATTCGAACGCTTCGTCCCCGCGAGAGCGGCCGTTTCGTCGCATCCTTCCTTGTTTTGCTCGCGATGATCGGCGGCGCACTCGCGGTCATCGCCTTCGTTTTTGGCACGATCGTGCCGCTTGGCGCCGTCGGTGTGCGCAAGATCGCTTTCGGGCCGGGGCAAGGATTACGAGATGCCTCACTCCCTCCCGGACTTCAATGGGCCGTCCCATATTACTCAACGATGTACATCGTGCCGCAAACCCTTCGCATTCTCGACTTCGCTGCCCCCCATTCCCTTGATATTCCGACCGTTGATGGCACCACCGTCGATGTTGATGCTGCGGTCGTCTATCGATTCTACCCCTCCCAGGGAGAGGCCGATGGTCTCAAGCATGGTGGTCCAGCCGACCTTATTCAGAACGTAGGAGCTACGGACGTTCAGTGGTCCCGCTACCTTTCGCAGGTCGCTGAGAATGAACTCAAGCGTTCCCTCAGCGCTCTTTCAACGGTTGAATTCTACGAGCCAGGCGCCCGCGAGGCTCGCGTGAAGGTAGCCGAGGTGGCGCTTCGAGAGCGTCTCGCTCCACTCGGTGTTGATGTTGAGGCGGTTTTGCTCCGTCGTTATCGATACCGAGATGAGATCGACCAAGCGATCTTTAAAAAGAACCTGCAAGAGCTTGAGTCTGCTTTTAATAAAGTAGGTGGTGAATTCGCCGAGGCGCAGCGCGATGTCAACAAGGTTGAGGCTGATGGAAATGTCGCGATTCAAAACCTTGAGAAGCGTGGGATAGGAGATGCGGAGATCCTTCGTTCGGAGGGAGACCTCTACCGCCGTGAGAAATATGCACAGGGAGACCTCCTTGTCGCTGAGGCGAAGGCTACCGTCGATCGGATGCGAAGCGAGGTGCTCGCGAAGGTAGGTGGCGAAGTATACGTAGCGCTCCAGCTCGCACAATTCCTCGCCTCGCTCAAAGGAGGCGTTGTCTCAAATGTCGATCCATACGATTTCGATACGTGGGTAAAGAAGCTCGCTGGATCTTCGGCTCAACGTGATAACCCATCGGAGGTGAAGTAATGAACGCTCGAAAGATCTTTCTTATTCCTCTACTACTCTCGACCGTCGCGTTATCAGCGTGCGACACCGGATTTCAACATATGGGAACCACCGAGTACGGGGTGCGATTCCGTAAGCTTCCTACGTTTATGGGTGGCGGGCTTGGAAGTGCTGAGAGCGTCGCCCATCCGCTACAAACGGTTGTCGTCTTTCCGTGGGAAACGATACGGCGCTTCGATACCGCTCCGCAGTACCTCAGTTGGGGGAAGGGAATGGGCGATGCCTCGACTCAGCTCGTGCAAGATGAAGATGTCTACACACGCGCCAAAGATGGTAACGAGGCAGCGCTCAAGCTTACGGTGCGCTATCGTATCAAGCCTGACCCCGCGAGCCTCGTGAAGCTCGTGCAAAATGTGGCCGAGACAGAGGACGATGTCCGAAACATTGTGATCGCCGTGGTTCGGTCAGAGATCCGCTCCTATATGAATCAGCTTAAGACCTCCGAGTTCCGTGATGACAAGAAGCGCAATGAGACGGTCGACGAGGTGCTTCAGTCCGCGCAGCGGCACCTTGGACCACTTGGTATCGAGGTTGAGGCTGTGAACCTCAAGCAGTATCGATTTGTACGTCCGCTCCCAGATGGCGGAGAGGATACCCGCTATCAGGACCGTCTCCGAGAGATCCAGGAGATGGAGCAGGATATCGAGGGAGAGCGATCTCGCGTTGAAACGGTTCGAGCCAAGAAGCAAAAAGAGTACTCGGAGGCGGAGAGCCTCTACAACGCCCGGGTCTCCGAGGCCAAAGGCTTTAAAGAGCAGTCCGCATTCCAAGGAGACAGCTACTACACGGCCCGTTCGAACGAGGCGAAGGCAATTCTAGCCGAAGGAAACGCGGAAGTAGCTGGATTAACTAAACAGATCACTGCTCTTTCCGGTAAGGGTGGTCAGGCGATGCTCCGTCTCGAGGTGGCGAAACAATTAGCTAAAGCCAACCCCCGGTTTGTGGCGATGAATCAGGGGGCTGGAGGGGCCGCCGTAGACCTTTCTAAGACGGATTTAAATCAATTAATCGGGCAATTAGGCATCGTTGAAGGGCTTGTCGGACAGCCTCCAAGAGCGCAGAATGCCCCGGAAAAATCTCAGAAGAATGAGAGCCCGGCAGCGCAGACTCAGAGCGCGGGGAATTAGGAGAAAGTAATGAGCAATTCAATTCGACGAAGAAAGATAGCGCTTATCGGCGCTGGCCAGATCGGTGGAACCCTCGCCCTGTTGTGCGGGCAGCGCAATCTTGGGGACGTAGTTCTCTTTGACGTGGTTGAGGGGATGCCCCAAGGAAAGGCGCTCGACCTCTCGCACCTCGCGCCGGTATTCGGCCTCGACTTCAAGGTAACCGGAACGAACAACATCGCCGACATCGCGGGCGCTGACGTGTGTGTCGTAACCTCTGGACTTCCACGTAAGCCCGGCATGAGCCGTGACGATCTCGTGAAGACCAACGCAGAGATCATCAAGAAGGTTGCCGCTGGAATTAAGGAGCACGCTCCCGGCGCGTTCGTTATCGTTATCACGAACCCACTCGACGCGATGGTACACCTGATGCAAAAGGAGACAGGATTCCCGACATCTCACGTGGTGGGAATGGCGGGCGTTCTCGATACCGCTCGGTACCAAGCGTTCTTGGCTGAAGAGCTTAACGTTTCCGTTTCGTCCGTTTCGGCGTTCGTACTCGGCGGACACGGCGACGACATGGTGCCAGTTCGCTCCTACACAACGTGCAACGGAATCCCGGTTGGTAATCTCATCAAGTCTGAGCGTCTCGACGCGATCGAGAAGCGAGTTCGTGGCGCTGGTGGAGAGGTCGTAGCGCTTCTTAAGACCGGCTCCGCATTCTACTCGCCAGCGGCATCGGCTATTCAGATGGTTGAGAGCTACCTCTTCGATCAACGACGAGTGCTCGCGGCCGCCGCTTCCTTGAAGGGTGAGTACGGCCTGAAGGATCTCTACATCGGCGTTCCTGTCATCATCGGTAAGGGTGGTGTTGAGAAGGTCGTTGAGATTGAGCTTACCGAAAGCGAGAAGAAGGCTCTCAACGAGTCGGCTGGACGCGTTCGCGAACTGCTCGCAATTATCTAATCACTAACAAGTACGTAGGAAAAACATATGAATCTCCACGAATATCAAGCAAAGCAGGTGCTCAAAGCATACGGCTTGCCGATCTTGAATGGCTATCTGTGCTACACACCAGGCGAGGCAGAGGCCGCGGCTGATAACCTTGGCGGTGGAATCTGCGTCGTAAAGGCGCAGGTTCACGCGGGTGGTCGCGGTAAAGCTGGTGGCGTGAAGCTCGCGAAGAGCTCCGCTGAGGCTCGTGAGCACGCTGAGAAGATCTTGGGAATGAAGCTCGTAACTCCTCAGACAGGCGCTGAAGGGAAGATCGTTCGCAAGGTCTACGTT
Source organism: Pseudomonadota bacterium (assembly GCA_027485595.1). Lineage (GTDB taxonomy): Bacteria > Bdellovibrionota_C > UBA2361 > UBA2361 > OMII01 > OMII01. The sequence continues at coordinate 14,402 of JAIXQT010000258.1, forward strand.
GAGGCGGGCTGCAACATCGCGAAGGAGTACTACCTCAGTATCCTCGTTGATCGCGCTGGCCGATGCGTTTCCATCATCGCCTCCACAGAGGGCGGTATGGAGATCGAGGAGGTCGCGCACAACACCCCTGAGAAGATCCTCACCGTTCGGATCGATTCGAAGGTTGGGCTTCAAGGCTTCCAGGTATCAAAGCTCGCTATCGACCTCGCTATTCCGGTTGAGGCCCGAAAGAACTTCGTTGAGGTTGTGAAGGGACTCTACAAAGCGTTCATGGGTTCTGACCTCGCGATGCTTGAGATCAATCCACTCGTGCTTACGAAGGAGAACACCTTTGTGGTTCTCGACGCGAAGGTCGCGCTCGAGGACAACGCGGCGTTCCGACAGAAAGCGATCCACGAGATGATGGACTACGATGAGATGGATCCGCGTGATCTTCGAGCTCAGAAGTACGGACTCAACTACGTTGGACTCGATGGAAACATCGGATGTCTCGTAAACGGAGCCGGTCTCGCGATGGCTACCATGGATATCATTAAGGAGTTCGGTGGTGAGCCAGCGAACTTCCTCGATGTAGGTGGTGGAGCTACGAAGGAGAACGTAACGGAAGCGTTCCGTATCCTTCTCTCAGATTCAAAGGTGAAGGGAATCCTCATCAACATTTTCGGCGGAATCATGAAATGTGACGTGATCGCGACAGGTGTGATCGAGGCAGCGAAGGAGGTGGGGCTCAAAGTTCCTCTCGTCGTTCGACTTCAAGGAACAAACGTAGATCTCGGGCGCAAGCTTCTCGCGGACTCCGGTCTTGCGATTACGCCAGCGGACACCATGGATGATGCGGCTAAAAAGATTGTCGCTTTAGCGAAGTAAGGAAGGAGAGACGATGAGCGTTCTCGTAAATAAAAATACACGTGTAGTAACACAAGGAATCACCGGTAAGACCGGCGCGTTCCACACCCGCGCCTGCCGTGAGTACGGCACACAGATGGTCGCGGGCGTAACCCCAGGCAAAGGTGGACAGGAATTTGAAGGGATACCCCTCTACGATACCGTTCACGAGGCTAAGAAGCAGGCTGGAGCGAACGTATCGATCATTTACGTTCCACCTCCCTTCGCGGCTGACGCGATCATGGAAGCGGTTGACGCTGACCTCGATCTCGTTATCTGCATTACCGAGGGTATTCCAGTGTTGGACATGCTCAAGGTCGCGACCTATATGCAGGGACGTCGCACGCGCTTAATCGGGCCGAACTGCCCAGGAATCATCACCCCTGGTGAGGCGAAGATCGGTATCATGCCGGGCTTCATCCACAAGCCAGGTCGCATCGGTGTCGTTTCCCGTTCGGGAACTCTCACCTACGAGGCGGTATTCCAGCTCTCGCACCTCGGCATGGGACAGTCGACCTGTATCGGTATCGGTGGAGACCCACTGAACGGTACAAACTTCATCGACTGCTTGAGGATGTTCAACGAGGATCCGGATACGGACGCGGTTGTGATGATCGGTGAGATCGGTGGCGACGCCGAGGTTCAAGCCGCCAACTGGGTGCGTGACAACAACATGAAGAAGCCGATCGTGTCGTTCATCGCTGGAGCGACCGCTCCTCCAGGACGACGCATGGGCCACGCTGGCGCTATCATCGGCGGAGCTGATGATACCGCTGAGGCTAAGTTCAAGGCTCTCCAAGCCGCTGGAATTCACACGGTCCGATCTCCGCACGAGCTCGGTTCCAAGATGAAGGATGTGCTTAGTAAGTAAGGAGTAGCTCCTGAAAGCATTTCTCAAAAGAGCGTGCATTTGGCTCGGGCCGACGATCGTGTTTTTGGTTGTCGCTGAGTTGAGTGCGCGCCATTTTTTTAGCCAGCGCACGTACTCCTTGCGTGGTGATGATGTATTTAATCACAGCTGGATACCGAATCAGCGTATAGATACCCCGCACTTCGCCGACCGCGGAGTTCCGCCCTACACCAGGTATGTCAACAGTCAGGGATGGCTCTCCACCTACGATTTTGCCAAGTATAAACCCGAGGGAACATATCGAATCGCGTATGTGGGAGACTCGTTTGTTGAGGGAACCTGCGCTGAGGAGGATTCGCTCCCGTCTCGTGTTCAGCGCGGGTTGGTGGTCCCGGGTAAGGGAACGATCGAGGTAATGAACACCGGCACCTCATCCTATTCCCCGACGCTCTATTATATTTTGCTCTCCAAGAAGCTTCTCGATTTCCATCCGGACCTTGTCGTCATTAACGTCGACATGACGGATGTGTTTGATGATACGATCTATCGGGTCACGCTCAAGCTGGACGAGCGCGGAGATCCTGATATGTGCCCCGCGGGACATCCGGCTATTTCAACCCATCGCCGCACCGAGAAAGGACTGGAACTTATTACGCCTTTCCAACGGGTTCTACTCTTTTCACAGAATCATTCAGCCCTTATGAGGATGCTTCTCGATGTGGCGTCGCAGCTCAAGCGTAAGCGCAAAGTCTCAGGTCAGGACGTAGCCCCCCAAGCGTTTGCGTGGTGCGGCACCGAACGCCCGCCGCAGACCCAGAGGGATGTTGAATGGAGTATGGACATATTGAGACGGACGATTCAGCTCGTCAAAGGAAGGGGCGTTAAAGTTGTCGTAACGGCCGTTCCTCACCTCCAACAACTGCAAGGAAAGTGGTCTCTTCAGCCCATGAAAGACATCGCCGAGGTGTGCGCTCAGGAGAACGTTCCATTCCTCGATCCCGCTCAGGAATTCAAGACGCGACTAGGTTCAACTCCCCCCGAAACGCTCTATATTCCGGACGACATGCATTTTAATCCGAGCGGCTACCGAATGTGGTCGGAGATACAGCTTGAGTTTTTGAATCAGGTTGGATTGCCGTAATTGGTCCCGCAATCCGGAGGGCCCGTCTCCCGACGGGCCGGAACTTTCAATCAAATTTTCGTCGGAGCTTCCGGCCTGTGAGGACACAGGCCCTCCGGATAGATCGTAACATTCACGCCCCAAACTGCGGATGCCCCCGAATCGCCTTTTTGAACGGCTCCGGGTCCGCGCCAACGGGAACCTGTGAATCACTCCGCTCCCATCGACCAAGCCACGTGGTGTCTAAGAGATCGGTCGCGAGGCCCCGTCGCACGGCTTCAACCGTATACGCCTTCGTCGTCTCACGTTTCATCCCCGTGCCAACACCGCGCCCCACAAACCACCCCGCGTGGAGCAACGATGCCCGAACCGCCGTAGACGCGGAGTAGGTGTGTAAGCTGGTAGCTTTCCCTCGCGTCAACGAGAGCACCTTGGCTAATACCGGCATCGTCCACATCGGTGAATCCACCTTTGCGGAGAAGGGGTCGAACCACACGATATCGGGCGCGTCTGCGCCAGCACACAGATCCATAAAGTCCCCATGCTTGAGCTCCCACGTGATGGGGTGTTTTGAGCTCTGCCACTGACCGTCTTTCAGTAAACGGTGCGGAGCCCCATGTCGCAGGTGTTCAAAGTGCCACGGATGTTGCAAGGCGAGGCGCAGCGAATCCAGGTCGTTCTCAAAACTTACGATCTTTATCGGGCGCTCGATCGTCTCTCGTTCTTCAAGCGCCAAGAGCCCCACCATCGCGTTAGTCGCGGCGCCAAGGCCCACATCCCAGATGACCAGAGGCTCGCTCCCATCTGCTACTCGATCAAAGAGACGGGAGCCCTCGACGTAGAGTGAATGTGACTCAATGCGAGGGTCTTCAGAAATGTGCATTACCTCGCCGGAGTTTCGATGGCGGATCGCTGGCATCCTGTCATCACGCACCACTACCTCGTAGTTGCCGAGCACCATCCGATTCATCTTGGTCGTGACCGGCGGTGGGTTGGTTGGGTTATCGAGATCATCGCTTGAGAGCGCCTCAACCTGGCTGTGATAGAAGTCGCGGAAAGTGCCCGCGATGATATTTTCCCGCATACCCCGCATGAGGTTTCGGTAGAAGGTGAGGTTGTGAATGCTCAGCAATTGTCCCGCGATAAACTCACTTGAGCGCACGAGGTGTTGGAGATAGGACCGGGTGTACCGCTGGCACGTTGAACACGAACACTGGGGATCGAGTGGCTGCATGTCAGATCGGTAAACCCCACGTCGTAGATCGATCCGTCCCCGAGAGGTGAAGATCACCCCCTGATTCGCGAGGGAGGTAGGAAGGATGCAATCAAACATATCCATCCCTCGACGAACGGCCTCTAAGAGATCGATCGGGGTTCCTACTCCCATGAGGTAGCGAGGTTTGTCTGCCGGCAAAAGGGGCGCAGCGAATTCGGTCGTATCCTCACGTTCCGCCCTCGTTTCACCGACCGCAAGTCCACCGAGTGCGAACCCATCAAACGGAATCGAGGTAATCTGCTCCGCGCTCTCTTTGCGAAGATGCGGGAAGCACGCACCCTGCACGATTCCAAAGAGCGCCTGCCTGGAATCTCCTCGAGCATCAAAGCTTCGCCTCGCCCATCGAGTGGTGAGCTCAAGCGCCGCGCGGGCCTCGGCTTCCGAGCACGTCGATCTGATGCACTGATCGAGCACCATCATGATGTCGCTGCCGATGATACGTTGCGTCTCGATGCTCTTTTCAGGAGTGAGCTGTATGCGACGACCATCGACATAGCTCCGGAAGGTCGCGCCCTCTTCGGACATGGAGAGCTGCTTTGAGAGAGAGAAGATCTGAAATCCCCCTGAGTCGGTAAGAACTCCTCGCTGCCAATTCATGAACCGGTGAATCCCCCCGTGTTGCGCCATGATCTCGGGGCCGGGGCGCAACAGAAGGTGATAGGTATTCGCTAAGAGCACCTGAAAATCCAAGTCGTCAGCGACAGGTAGATCAACGCACCGCAATGCCGCTTGGGTCGCCACTGGCATAAAGATAGGGGTCTCAACACGACCATGGAGGGTAGTGAGATCTAACGCGCGCGCTTTCGACCACGTGTCGGTGGCGATGACGGAGCAGGTGATGCGAGGATCCGAAGACATACGATCCCTAAGGTAGTGGATCTCCGTGTCGAATGGTAGGCGGGGCAGGGGGGAAAAGCCTTTCGAGATAGCTAATTTGTGTAATACTTCCCTCCATGAGGCACCAAAACCGTCCAACCTCACCTCGAACAACGCCCGCGCCCCTCTCGATCCCGGAGAGCGAAGTTACCTTCGCCACCGCCCGTTCAGGCGGCCCCGGTGGACAAAACGTCAACAAGGTAAGCACAAAAGTTCACCTGCACTTTAATCCGTGGACCTCACGAACCCTCGATAGCGATCAAAAGCGGACCATCTTTAGAGCCCTCTCTGACGCGAACGATAAACGCCTTGTCGATGGAGAAATCGTGATCACATCGCAGGAGCACCGAAGCCAGCTCGCCAACAAAGCCGCCGCTCTGGAAAAGCTCAATGTTCTCGTACGCGATATCCTGACGCCGAAGGTAGAGCGAATTGCGACCGAGCCTCCAGAGTCGGTAGATGTTAAGCGGCGGATTGATAAGCGGGCGCGGTCGGAGCGGAAGGAGCTTCGGCGTAATCGGTTTGATAACGATTGAGATCCAGGAGGGGGAACAAAATCTCACAGTCTCAGCCCCTTATCCGTTCTATCACATTCCGCCCAAAACACCCCATAACAAACCCATAGCCGGTTATATCGGGGTTTTGTATGGCAACATCTGACAAGCGAGTTCTCGTCGTCGAAGACGATTCAAGTGTGCGTGAGCTTCTCACTCAACACCTCAAAGATAATGGTTTCCTCGTCACTGACACCCTCGACGGCAATCGCGGCTTAGAGCTCGCTCTCTCTGATAGCTACGACCTTGTCATTCTCGATGTCGCGCTTCCTGGAACGGACGGCATGGAGATATGTCGTCAGATGCGCTCCAAAGGTATTGGCGCGGCGGTCATCATGCTCACCACTCGCGGTGAGGAGATCGACAAGGTCCTCGGACTTGAGCTCGGCGCTGACGATTACATGACGAAACCGTTCAGTCCTCGAGAAGTTGTCGCGCGCGCGAAGGCGGTTTTGCGTCGAACCACCGGCGAGGATGTTGCCGCGGCAAAGAAAATCAAAGTGGGAGACGTTGAGATTGATTTCGGGGCTCATGAGGCGCTGGTCCGGGGAGTGAAGCTGGACCTCACCTCCACCGAATTCGACCTCCTCGGTTTCTTCGTCAAAAATGTAGGTCGCACCTTCTCGCGTGATCAGCTCCTCAACTCGGTGTGGGGATACACCTCCTCTGCGTATGAGCACACGGTGAATACTCACATCAATCGCCTGCGCGCTAAAATCGAACGTGACCCGAGCAACCCAACCTATATCCATACAGTGTGGGGTGTCGGATATAAATTTGTAGGAAGTTCTGATGCTCAAGCGGCTGCGTAAAACGGCGAAGGCGCTCCACACGTCGCTCCTCTCCGCCTGGGACGTAGCGCGTCTCACCGTTCGCTCGGCACGAACCCACGTGCCCACGTCCGTATTGCTCGCGGGAGCGGTTGTTGTTGGATCTCTCATCGTTCTTCAGGGCTTCACTGCGACGCAGCTCTCCACAAAAGCCCTGCAGAAAACCGAATCAACGCTCTACCGTCACGTGGCGAAATCCCTCGCTGATACGTTCAGGGTATATAGTGAACAGTTCAATCAGGCTGAGCTGCAGATGCGTCTCAACGAGGTCGCCGCGATTAATCCAAATGTTCGCCTGTACATCGTCGATGAGTACGGCATTGTAAGATACACGCCACGGGGCTACGGAAGAGCCGACCTCCCGTTTATCGACCTACGACCAGTGAAGTTAGCACTGGGTGCGCCCGCGAGCTCGCAGCAGGTGGTTCTTGGAGATGACCCGCACGATTACCAGGCAAAAGTTCCCTTCTCAGCTGCGCCGATGCGTCTCGGTGGAGGAGACCACTATCTCTACGTCGTAACATCCAGCGGAGCCCTTCAAAGTTATTTCGAACGCGCAGCCGGCTTGAGGCTCGGGTTGTCAACCTTTGCTATGGCGATGATCTCAACTGGGATTATTGTGTCGGTTGTATTCCTGCTCATGTATCGAAAACTGAAGGCGGTGTCGACGGCGCTTGCGGTACTCTCCCATGATCTGAGGGGGCCTCTTACCTCGATACAAAGCGCACTTGAATCGATGCAAGTGAAGGGAAGCCTCTCGACGCATGACCTCAACGTTGCGCTTCGGAGTACAAAATCAGCTACCGCGATGTTGAATGACCTCCACCACATCTCAAAGATTCAGGCTACCGACCATGAGGTCTCCATGGAACCACTCTCTATCGCGGACCTCCTGATGGATTGTGTCATGGCGGTAAAGCCCATCTGCGACGAGAGAAGCCTGGATATCTCTCTCGGAATTCCAAAGGGCGTGCCCCTCGTTCGCGGAAATGTCGAGCTCTTGGAGCGTATGGTTCGGAATCTCGTTGATAACGCGATTCGATACACTCCTCCCCGAGGACGGATAGATGTGACCGTCACGCAGTTGGATAAAACGATCCGAGTAACGGTGCACGACACCGGAGTTGGCATCCCTCAAGAGCAGATTCAAAGAGTTTCCGAGCGCTTCGTTCGCGGAGCAAACGTCGCGGGGCGCGTCCAGGGCTCTGGAATCGGGCTCTCCGTCGCGTCAGAAGTTGCCCGCATTCATGGCGGTGAACTAAGAATCCTGAGCCGAGAGGGAGAGGGCACCGCTATTATCTTTGACCTCCCCGTGTGGTCCCCGACGTCAGCACGGCAGACGAAGGTCGCGTAAAAAACGCCCTGCGGAGGATTGGAATACGGATTAGACCTCGCCCTACCTCAACGTCGCGTGCTTTCGGCCATACAAGAAATAGATGGCTAATCCCAGCGCCATCCAAATCACCAATCGCTCCCAGGTTTCATAAGGCAACGAAGCCATCTGCGCGGCCGCTGCCAATGCGCCGATAATGCACACAACATGAGGGGCAGGGGTCTTAAAGGGCCGGTGCGCGTCCGGATTCGTATACCGAAGTACCAATACGCCGATGCACACCAGTACGAACGCGAAGAGTGTCCCGATCGAGACCAGTTCGCCGAGTAGCCCTATTGGGAACAAGCCAGCGACGAGACCCGCAAAGATTCCGGTAACCACCGTGGTGACGTACGGAGTTCTAAACTTCGGATGGAGCTTTGCGCACACAGGAGGAAGGAGCCCATCGTGTGCCATCGTGTAGAGAATTCGAGGTTGCGCCATGAGGAGCACCAGGACTACCGAGCTCAAGCCAGCGACGGCACCGATCTTGATGAAGGGGCGCAGCCACTCAA
>JAIXQT010000214.1 GCA_027485595.1 Pseudomonadota bacterium
CGGAATATGCAGAACTACAGCCTCTTGAAGGCGATCGGCGAAACCCGTCGCCCGGTTATGCTCAAACGCGGCCTGAGTGCCCCAATTGAGGAGCTCCTCCAAGCGACCGAGTACATCCTCGCGGGGGGAAATCAGCAGGTGTTCTTGTGCGAGCGAGGAATTCGCACCTTTGAGACAGCAACCCGTGGCACTCTCGATATCAGCGCAGTGCCGGTGCTCAAGGCTCGAACGCACCTTCCGGTGTTTATCGATCCATCCCACGCGGCTGGCACGAGAGAGTTGGTTGCTCCCCTTGCGCTTGCGGCCAAGGCGGTAGGCGCTGACGGAATTATCGTGGAGTTCCATCCTGATCCAGAAAAGGCTCTCAGCGATGGACCTCAAGCTCTCCGATTCCCTCAATTCGCCAAGCTGATGGCCGACCTAAAAAAGATCGAGGTATCCTAATGTTCACCCTGAATGTAAACGTCGCTCGCACCGAATCGCGGTCACCGCTGTGGGTTGATAGAGCCCTGATTGAGAAGCTCCCGGAGCTCATCCCACTCTCACAGTACTCCTCAGTCGTAGTCGTCGCCGATAGTGGTGCCTCGCAAGCGAGGGATCGTGTCTGCAAAGCGCTCTCAATCCCCTCTTCTCGCGTGCGCTCACTCAAGGGGGGCGAATCACAAAAGGATGTTCGAGAGCTCGTCAGCCTATGGGAATTCTTCCTTGAGCAACAGCTCGACAGAAAGTCTCTTGTGGTAACTGTTGGTGGTGGGGCTACGAGCGACCTCGTTGGATTCGCTGCCGGAACCTACATGCGCGGAATCGCATTCCTTCACGTCCCGAGCACCCTTCTCGCTCAGGTTGACGCGAGCGTCGGTGGAAAAGCGGGGATCAATTTTCACGGGATCAAGAACCTGATCGGTTCAATCGCGCAACCGATTGGTATCGTCATCGATATTGACGCCCTGGCGACCCTTCCGGAGAGGGAACTGCGTTCCGGATTCGCCGAGATTGTCAAACACGGCCTCATCGTAGACCGGCCGTACTTCGACAAGGTAACCTCTCGCGACTGCGCGCACTGGACACCGGACGAGATGGTCGAGATCGTTCACCGATCATGCGAGATCAAGAAAGCGGTCGTCGAATCTGATGAGAGGGAGGAGGGCCCACGAAAAGCGCTTAATTTCGGACACTCCATCGGACACGCCATCGAGTCGTTCTCGCTTGCGCGCGGACCGGCGCTCACACACGGCGAGGCGATATCTATCGGCATGTACGGTGAATCGTATATCTCGCACCGCGCGGGAAAGATCTCGGCCGCGGACCTCTCAACTATTGACGCAGGACTGAGAGCAGCGGGACTTCCAGCGAGACTACCGTTCGCTATTCCAACAGCCGACCTTCGAGCGCTCATATCGAAAGATAAAAAGAACGTGGGCGGACAAGTGAAATGGACCCTTCTTGAACGGATTGGCTCGGCAGTCTTTGATATCGTCGTGCCGGAGGAGCTGATCGTTGAGGCGCTCTCAGCGATTCAGCCAGGAGCGACTCATAGATGATGGCAGCTCAGCCCACTCAACGCCATCCATCTCGCAGCGAAATAGCCCGGAGCAATTCAGATATGATGACAGTTAAACTCACACCACCAGGTACACCGGTCTCCCAAACCTTTGAGGTCCTCGGCTCCAAGAGCTACACCAATCGCTCCCTGATTATCGCCGCTCTCGCGTCAGGGGTGTCGAAACTTTCGCTCGCCTCGACCAGCTCAGATAGCGAGGCGATGACGAAAGCGCTCCGATTGCTTGGGGTGTCAATTGAAGAGGAAACCGGTCCCCACGGTACAACCCTGACCGTTGAAGGCACGGGTGGAGCGCTCAACCCATATCACGGAGAGATCAACGTCGGACCAGCAGGGACCACGATGCGCTTTCTCACCGCTTTGTGCGCGGCGATACCGGGGATCGATGTCGTACTCTCCGGTTCTGAACGTATGCACGCTCGTCCCATTCAGGAGCTCGTCACCACTCTCAGAGACCTCGGTGCGGAGATCGACTATCTGGGAACCGAGGGCTGTCCTCCCCTTCGAATCCGTTCAAAAGCTCACCTTAAAGGTGGAACTATTACGATGAACGGCACTGTGAGTAGTCAATTTATCTCTGCCATCATCCTCACCGCACCTCTCAACACCAACAAGCTTACGATCGAGATCGCGGGAGACCAGATATCCAAGTCATACATCGACATGACCCTCCAGAGCGTTCGAGAATTTGGGGTTTCAATCACCAACGAGTCGTACAAACGCTACCTATGCGGGGCCGGGCAGAAGTATCAACCTCGATCAACTCAGATTGAAGGGGATGCCTCCGGCGCCTCGTATCTGTGGGGTCTAGCGGCGGTCTCTCAGGGAAAGGTGACCGTCCAGAACGTTAACCCGCAATCAGCGCAGGGTGATATTCACTTTCCTGAGGTCCTGATGCGAATGGGATGCTCAGTATCTTCAGATAGTCGCTCTATCACCGTGACCGGTCCGAAGACGTTGAAAGGGATCGAGATCGATATGTCAAACATGCCCGACGTCGCGCAGACCCTTGCGGTCATCGCGGCGTTCGCTCAAGGCGTAACGACGATGCGTGGCCTCAGCACGCTCCGCGTTAAAGAAACTGATCGAATCGCGGCATTGCACACCGAACTTGAGAAGGTCGGGATTCGAAGCGAACCGGGACCTGATTACCTAATCGTTCACGGCGGAACTCCGCATGGCGCGCGGATTAAAACGTACGACGATCATCGGATGGCGATGTCCTTCGCGATAATGAGCGCTCGAGTAGCAAGCATCGAAATTGAAGAGCCTCATGTTGTGGAGAAATCCTTCCCAACGTTTTGGGCCGCGTTACAGGAGAGCGGCATCCGAGTCGACGCCTAACAGGGTGGTGAAACATGACTTCCTGTCGCGCATTTTGATGCTTTGACTTCCCCCTCCGCCAAGGCTTCGCAGGACAAGGCAACTTCGTTGGAGTCAACGAAAAAATCCTCGACGTATCTATGTAGATAGGCCCTCGTCGAGCTGAGGCCTCGACGGAGCCTTGGCCAAGTCGGGTCAGTTTGTTTCGTCGTCTCCGCCTCGTTTCGCCGAAACCCTCACAATGTTCCCGACGGAACCATTTTTACCATCCTACTGAGGGGAGATAACCCGCTGGGCTGCGCTCGCCTGAGATCCTGACAAGAATTCAGATCGAGGCTCTTTTATCCTTAACATCGCAGAAAAGGATTCAGACTCGGGAATTGAAACAAAACGCTAACACATAATTCCTTGAGTATATGAGCTCTTGCGCTCACCATCATGTGTAAACAAGTGCTACGCACTGTGGAGACATATGACTGACTACTTAAAATTAATCGCTACTGGGATTCTCCTCATCTTTATCCTCGCTTGTTGCAAGCGACAGCGACGTTACTTTAGAGAGATGCATACCAGTCGGCCCACCGGATCACTCAAGGCGGGCTACATCCTCGCTATCGCCACTGTTTTCATTTCACTTCCGCTTGCGATGTACACCAACACCCAATCGGGATGGGAGATCTTCATCAGCGTCCTTTTGATGACGGTCGTGTTCTGCGTCAAGATAACGTTCTCCCCGGCTGTAATCGCCGCTGTGCTTGGAATCTGCACCTTTCAGCTCCTCCAGAACGATAGGTTTCCCTTCTTCGAGATCTGGGGAGCGGCGGTCTCAGTAATCGCATGGAGACTGCCGGAGGAGGTGCGAACGGTGTACACCACGCTTACCTTCATATGGGCAATGACGATCCTTCTGGGCGGCGGCGCCTCTTCTGGCGAGGGAACTTCCGCTCTCGATGTAACTGAGGCAACTAGCGTTATTCCTCACTAGGAACCAACACGAGATCTACCCTCATCGATTTCTAACCCTTCAATCGTTTCAAGAGCGTCTCGGAGCAAGTAGAATAAAGGTCGACACGAGGCGATAATTACATGAATACAACCATCAAGCACCTCACTCCCCTCCTCCTCTTCATAGGAGCTGTGACCACGCCGACCTTTGCTTTTGATGTGGGGCTTTCATCTGACACTGCGGCTCTCGAGAGGAGTGACTACACAACCAGTTCCCGTTTTGCTCACTCTGCCGAACTACTGAAGATCGCGGACCATGTGAGGTCATGGAACGCTCCGGTCGCAGAGGCAGCACGCGATTACGAAGATACACATACGACATCACCCGACGAGGCAGTTGAGGAGCAGGCGGCTCCCGATGGAAACCAAGAGATTAAAAAGCTCGATAACGTCCTGTCTGCATACGTGATGACCAAGTACATCAAGCGTATCAGACGGTCTTAGCTGGGCAGCAAAAAACGTATCGAAACCTCTCGAATCGGATAGATCCGAATAGGCGCTTACTTCGAATAAAAACAGCATCGTTCTCAAAACGCCCCCGTTTGAATAGGTTTTGGGCCGCATGTACACTTTGCCCACTATGAAAAACTTTCTTCGAATCATTCGATATTGCGCGCTTTCACTCGTCGTTCCCATCGCTCTCACTGGATGCGGACAAGATGGTGGAGACGACGATCAGGTCAATCTTCGCTTCATCAACGCCGTGGCGGATGTGAACGGGGTGAACTTCTTGGTTGATGGCGATGTGTGGTTCGAGAATCAAGCTTTCCTTGAAGATTCAGAGTACTTCACGTTCGACACAGACCAGCATCTATTCCAAGTTGTGCCTTCGGATTCCCTCACTCCGATCAGCAATCTTCTCACGATACTCTCGGATGACAAGGACTACACCTACATAGCGATGGGCTCCGCGCTCGACGCGTCGGCGATGATGCTTGTCGATAACAACGAGAAGGCTGGCGAGGGCTCGTTCAAGCTCCGTCTCATTGATGCCTGGCAATCAACTCAATCTATCAACGTGTACATCGTCGCCACTGGCAAGAACTACAAGAACTCGGCGCCAGCGGCCAAAAACATCCGGTACCGTTCAGTAACGACCTACCTGACCGGAACGTCAGGCGAGTACGACATCGTCGTCACGGGGGCAACCACGGGCGAGGTACTCGCGATCCTCTCCGATCAAGTTTTTGACAGCGAGAATGTCTACACCATGGTCATAGCTCAGAGCCCCACGCTACAAAGCGCACCACGCCTTGAGCTCATCGACGATTCAAAGGATTCATAACCGCGAAAAGGCTGTACCGGATCGGCGCTCGCACCTACCACGGAAGGAACGCGAAAAAGCCCCGATCTGGCACATCAGCGAATCGCTCACGATTGAGCCCCTCGGCGATGATATCGGCCCAGGTATCGCAGATCTCCCGAGCAGAACTGCTCAGTGTCAGTCGATTCACGTCGAGCAATCGCGTTGGTGGAAATCTTCTATCAGCGAGCGTCGCGATCAGCTTACCCGTCTGTGCGTCATACACTTTCGCCGCGAACGCGACATGGGGATCGGAGACCGTATTGAAGACCAAAGATGACGCGGGTATCGGTACAAGCATAAAACCCGCTTTCTGAATAGGATGGGAGAATTCAAGCTCAGTCAGGGCGATATCAAAGATAAGCCCCCGTGGTTGCGCGGAGTCAACCACGGACATAACCCCATTTTTATAGTTAGCTACCTTCTCAATCAGCTCTTGCTTGAAGTAATCAGCGAGCTCACTGGCGAGCTTCTTGTATTCACTCTCCTTGGATAACAGAGTTCCTTTACTAGCGAGCCAGGAGTCCTTTGGTAGCGTGTCAGCGGTTACCGTCCGAAACCAAACGTTAGTGTACTGCTCCTCTAGAAGGTTCGGATCGATGTAGGCGTGCTTAAATGGAAGGGTCTTGTCGACAACGGAAATATCACTTCCCTCCAAATAGGTCTGCGGTAGCGGATTGGTCCGCTCCTTTACCGCGCATCCGGCCACCCCGCTAATTAGAAGGGGTATGCTGGCAAAGTGAGCAAGAATTCGAGAAAGGGACGCGATGCGCATGGGAGTTCCTTAGAGGTTAGGGCTAGTAGCCGGGTGGTGAAAAAAGATTTCCTACTGCGCATTGTGATAGTTAGACTTCCCCCTCTGCCAAGGCTTCGCAGGACAAGACAACTTCGTTCAAACTCTCACAATGCTCGCGACGACAATTTTTTTCACCAGCCTGCTCATGCTCAGACCGCTCTATGGTCACACCATCCCCTCCGTTTTTCAAGCCACATTGAATCCCTAGGGAAGCGAGGCAAAACCCCTCCCTGCTGCGAAAGCGTATCTTGAGTCGCTCTTCAATTTTCAGCACGTAAAAAAATCCTCAGTGTATCTCAGCGGATACACCTGCGGTTTTTTCCCGCACTAAAAATCGAATATCAACTCAACCTCCACTTTCTCGCTTCGGGTAGGTTTTGCCTCGCTTCCCTATGCTTGATGCGGGTATGCTCTGACCCGCATGACCTCTTGTAACAAACTCATCCTTATTGGTTTTATGGCCTCGGGCAAAAGCGCCGTGGCGGCGGCGCTCGCCCCACGCCTTGGATTCGAAATGATCCAAGTCGATGAGCAGATAGTTGCGCGCTCCAACCTCCCGTCCATCCCCATCATCTTCGCCGAAAAAGGAGAACCCTATTTCCGAGATCTTGAGGCGGAGGTCTCTTCGTCACTGAGGGACGCTCATAACCTCGTCATCTCGACGGGGGGCGGTATCATCACCAGACCAGAGAACATGATAAACCTCAAAGATAACGGGGGGATTGTCGTCTATCTGAGGACCTCATTTGAGACGGTAGCGGAGAGAGCCGGAGACCTCTCATCTCGGCCGCTCTTCGCAAACAAAGCGAACGCGCTCGATTTGTACAAGAGCCGATTACCCATTTACGAGCGGTATGCCGATATCATTGTCGACACCGATGGTCGCTCTATAGATGAGGTTTGCTCGGCTATCCTGGCCCAGCTAAGGTAAGATTCATGCAGCTAGAGATATCCGCCCATTCGTCACTCTGCCTCGTCGTTGGGGACCCCGTCGCCCATAGCCTTTCCCCAGCCATGCACAACGCCGCATACGCGGCCACCCAGCTCCCCTTTGTGATGTGCGGTGCTCACGTCCGAGCGGGGGCGCTTGCCGACGCTGTCAAAGGCATGCGAGCACTCGGTGTTCGGGGCCTCGCGGTCACCATGCCTCACAAAGTAGCTATCATGGAGCTCCTAGACGAGGTGGATCCGATCGCCGCCACCATCGGAGCGGTCAACACGGTCGTGAACAGCAACGGACGACTCACGGGCTACAACACTGATTGGCTCGGCATTCTCCGGCCACTTGAGCAAAGAACCTCTTTGAAGGGTAGAAAGGTCGCTCTCCTTGGGGCCGGGGGGGCCGCCCAGGCGGCGCTGTACGCATGCACAACGGAGGGCGCATCTGTCACAATTTTCAATCGCTCAATCGAAAGAGCGGAGTCACTTGCGGATAGATTCGGCGCGTCAATACTCCCACTTGAGAAAGCGGATGAGCTTTCACTCTTTGATATCGTCATCAACACAACCTCCGTGGGTATGGCCCCAGACATAGACCGCTCTCCGGTGCCAGAGTCGGCACTCGTCAGGGATCAGGTCGTGTTTGAAACAATATACGCTCCTTCGACAACCAAACTGTTGAGTATGAGCGCGCGTATTGGAGCGAATACCATTCCGGGACTGGACATGTTCCTTGAGCAAGGCGCTGCCCAATTCCATCTTCATACTGGTGTCAAGGCTCCCAGAGAGGAAATGGAAAAGATTTTAAGAAACTCGCTTGGGGCGTGACCAACGTCATACTTTTTCGTATACTTTTCTCCTTCAGTAGGGTTGCTAACTAGCCACTCCACTGAAATATTTTTGAAGTGTATTTTCGCTATCCGCCGGTCGCTCCCTGAAATAGAAAAGCTCTTGTCGGAGCTTTATTTTAGGAGGTTATATCGGTGAGGCTCTCCTACTATGTGCGCTCAACGAGTCGATAATAAGTACTGCCTCCCCATCATCAAACCTACCCGCGCTGAGGTCGAGGAGGTTCTCAAAAAGAACATCAACAAGTTTCGATACGCCGAGATCTGGCTCGACTACATTGAGGATATGGATCCAGGGTTCGCCGCGTCACTTGTGGGGCAGTATCCGAACAGACTCGTCATGGTGTTCCGGCGTCGAAACCTTGGCGCGATGAAGCTCAATGCCGAGACCCGCTTTAAAATCATCAACACGCTCTCACGCAAACAGGTGCTCGTCGACATGGATATCACTATGCAGGCGGACGACATTAGCCGCCTGCAGGCAGCTCGAATTCCCGTCAAGAGCATCCTCTCCTACCACAACTTCTCGCAGACCCCATCGGACACCGTACTTCGCTCTATCGTAGCTCGCATGAAGGGGTGGAACGCTCACATTATCAAGGTCGCAACCCACTGCAGTACCCAACGAGACGCCCTTCGGCTTCTCTCGCTTCTGATCGACCTACGAGAATCAGGTCACAAGAGCATCGTCCTCGGCATGGGCAAAAACGGGGTCATTACGCGCGTTTTCGGTTCGGTATGGGGTAATGAGATGGCGTTCGCTCCAATCGAGGCTGTCAACCGCTCCGCAGCGGGACAACTCACCGTCGACAAACTAGACTCGATCATGCAGGCCCTTGGGTGATACACTCCCCTCCTCGGGAGGACGTATGGCCGGAAATTCATTTGGAGAGCTCTTTAAGATAACTACCTTCGGGGAGTCGCATGGTGGGGCCGTGGGCGTTGTCGTGGACGGTTGTCCTCCGGGCCTTGAGATCTCAGAAGCTGACATTCAGGAGCAACTTGACCGCCGCAAGCCGGGTCAGAGCGATATTACGACCCCTCGTAAAGAGGAGGACACTATCCACATCTTGAGTGGCGTTTTTGAGGGATACACAACGGGCACCCCGATCATGATGCTCGCGTACAATAAGGACCAACGCTCCGAGGATTATAACGATTTGCACAAAGCATTCCGACCGTCACACGCGGACTTCACCTACCTCTCAAAGTATGGACTACGGGACTGGCGTGGAAGTGGTCGAGCATCCGCGCGTGAGACCCTTGGACGAGTTGCGGCTGGCGCAATCGCACGCAAGTTTCTCAAGGAGAGCCTTGGCATCGAGATCGTAAGCTACGTTGAGCAGGTCGGATCACATCAGGCGCACGTACGCCCTGATGAGGTAACAACTGAAGCGATCGAATCGAACATCATTCGCTGTCCAGACCAAGATGCAGCGACGAAGATGATCGAGCTTGTACGCGAGGTCCAAGCCGATGGAGACTCCATCGGGGGTATTATTCGCGGGGTCATTCGCAACGTCCAACCTGGACTCGGTGAGCCCGTGTTCGACAAACTTCACGCCGACCTCGGCAAAGCGATGCTCAGCATCAACGCGGTAAAAGGATTTGAGATCGGGCTCGGCTTTAACGCGGTACACCTTCGCGGCAGCGAACACAACGATCCGTTCGTCATTGGAGATAATGGGGAAGTAACGACGGGAACGAATAACGCTGGTGGTGTTTTAGGGGGAATCTCAACCGGAAACACGATCACCTTCCGCGTTGCATTTAAGCCAGTTGCGACTATCGGAAAGGAACAAGACACCGTCACAACTGAGGGGCAACCAACAAAGCTCGCCGCGTCAGGACGTCACGATCCGTGCGTCCTTCCCCGCGCTGTCCCCATAGTGGACGCGATGGCGGCGCTGGTTCTGGCGGATCATGTGCTGCGGGACAAGGCGCAGAATTTGTAATTCATGGCGCTCGGCGCTCTTAACCCGTGGGAGTATCTCTTGAACACCTACGCCTTAACTTGCTCCGTAAGCATCCGCCACCGTTTTTGTCGGGAGGCGCAACTTCTGTCCTATCGTCAAGTGATCGGTCTTTAAGCGATTTACCCGTTTAATTTCGGCTACGTTGCAGTCAAACCTCTCGGCTATCTCGGAGAGGGTGTCTCCCTTTTTAACGCTATGATAGAGCGGCTCCTCACGCTGCACGCCAACCTTGTGACGCTCGGCTGTAGGTACCGTTTGCGCGTTGTCGCGCTCGCTTGACCGGGACTGGTCGGGTAGCGACGCGAGCAATCCCGGCTGAAATGTATTCGCTGTAAAGGAGAAGTTTCTAAACACGCTCGATGTGGCACCCTTCGAGAGCGCTGTTTCAACTTTCTCCACAAGTCGCCCCGCCGCCACTGGATCGTGACCCGCGAGATGATGAAGCACTATCGCCGCCTCTTTGTGACGCCGATTGCGTAGGCCTTCTTCTCTGTGTGGATTGGCAACCAACAGCGTAAATACCTTCTCGAAGTTACCGGCAAAGATCTGATCGCCGATAGCTCGTCTCCATTTTGAAAAGGTTCCGGTGCCAGTTACCTCCGTGAATGAGGCCCCCATGTTGAATGCCATGCTACCGAGGGCTGTTTTTAGCTCCGCGGGAAGGTCCGCAAACTGCGGGGCGTCGGATCCACGATTCTTGTCATAGGTTTGAGCGAACTGCGTGAGGATTTTTGAGAAAACCTTCTCATACAGGTGCTTCGATTCTGAGGGTGAGATCTGGAGGGGATGTTTTTGAAGGTAGATTTCAGCGGCTTCACCTCGAAGTGAGGCGTTGAGGTAGGGAGATATTTTTTCGACTAGTGCCGGCGACACGCCGATCCGGAGGAGATCACTCTTTGACCACTGTCCCAGGTCGACCCCGTTTGAAATAGTTATGCCGGCGTGCGGATACTCCTTGGGAGGAAGTACGTACCCTTTAGTCCGAAAATCTCCCTCCATCTTCGCCAGCAACGTGTGGTCGAAATCTTTCGAGAGCGATGGGGGCGACGGGGTCCCCCGCAAGCTCCCAGCACCTCGAGCCGGCAGAGCCTCCTCCGGGTTCCACTTCGTTTGATGCAAAAGATGCATCAGCGTAGGGGTAGTCAATACTCCCGATTCTTGAGAAGCGAGGGCTGGTATGCTCGCTTGAAAACGTGCGATTGCAGCCTCGGTTTTCTCAAGGAGCCTTCCAGTAGGATTTCCCTCTAGAAGCCCTAGTGTCACGAGCCTTTGCTGCACGTCGCGCACAAGCGCCCCCTCCGCACCCTTCGCAAGCGCAAGGTCAGCTCCCGGATGCTTCCGCATAAATCCAAGAGCGGAGGCTACATCGCCCTTAGTCATCAAGGCAGTCACAGGTGATTCACCACCCATGTAATGCCTGAGCAACATTTGTACAGCCCCGACCTCACAACTGGGAGTGGTGCTCGCCGCAAGTTGATAAAGTCTGCCACTCAACCCAGATTCAGTAGGGGGCGACGGTGTCTGGCTTTCGGGAGAGCGAACGGGGCCGACGCGAGCGGGAAGGTTGGAGTTGGCGAAGGAATCACGACTCGTGTCGGTTCCAGCAGCGGTGCCGGTGTGTGCCCTTCCCAGAGTCAGGTAATTCGAAACCATTGTGAAACCCGAGTAGCTAGAAACGTGCGAGAAACCTCAACAGAAGCGACAAACGCTGCCTGACGGAGTTCCCCTAAACATAGGTAGTTATGAAGGGAAACGAGCTCTGCGTAACCTAGTTCAAAATATCGGTATTATTCGAGTACCACGCAGATACATGGAAAGGAGTCAGCGCTCAGTGAGGGAATCCCCTATGTACGTTCTACCCGGGCGAGTAGGCGGTTGGAGAAGGAGGCCTCCAGGGGAAGCCCCCACCAGGGAGAAGTCGAGCGGTAAGCGGGATTCTGTTCAGAGTCCTTGTGGGACCGTGTGATCATTCATCTGGGCTCACCGTTGCCGATGAGCTCAAGCGACGCTACCCGAAGGCTCGTCGCGGGTCGCGACGTTCTACGTTGCCGTAGAAAGCCTTCCTATTCGGTCTTGCTTCAGCTGGGGTTTACCAAGCCACGGAGTCACCCCCGTGCTGGTGAGCTCTTACCTCACCGTTTCACCGTATCCTGCCCTTGCAGGCAGGTCGTCTTCTTTTCTGTGGCACTTTCCGCCGATCGCTCGGCGCCGCCGTTAACGGCCAACTTACCCTATGAAGTCCCGACTTTCCTCTCAGGTTTTACCCCAAGCGATCACGCACTCAACTTCTCTCTGCTGGGGACTTTTCGATGGGGGTCCCTTGAAGAGTCCCCTACTCTGCCGCTAATCGGAGAATTCGTCCACAACCCGGGCATTTTACCACATCTTGGCGAGAAACCTGCACTATCACCTGCGGGCCTAATTTCATGAAACATCCTGAGCAGCTATCTCGATTGGCCACCTCAACCACTGGGTTCGAAGGAAATCTATCTCGAATGCGGTTGTAGGCGATGAGAACAGTTTGACCAGCGAGCTGGGAGGCATGTTCCGCTCGCTCTTTGTTCAGTGAGGCGAGCTGCTCTTCAAGTCCCTTAATCGTTTCTGAGGAATCTTTGTGAAGCGCGGAGAATTCATCGTTGAGACCATTAATAACACCCGTCATATTGGCGACCTCTTTTTCAAGGGTCTCGATCTCTCGCATAAGTCCGAGCAAGAGATCCTCGCGTTGTCCGATCTGCTTCGCGGTATAGTCGATCTCTCGCTCTGCGGCCTGTTGCAACTTGTAGTTGTTGAGGGTGTTGAGCGCGGCGCGGCGTTCGTTGATCTTGTCTCGCTCAGCTTTGACGCTCTTCTCCTCTTTAGCGCAGAGGTTTTTTTTGTCGCCAAGAAACTTTTCCCTCGAGGCTTTTTTTGTCTCATGAGAGGCGATTACCTGCCTCCTGTTTTCCAGGTCTCCTTCCAGCTTCTTCTTTTGCGCTGCGAGCGTTGCTATTTGTACATCGAGTTTGCTGAGCTGGATGATAATGGGGAGAGCGGCAGGAGCGGAAGCATCTGACATGTGACCTCTATCACGGGGGTGGTCTCTCGATACTAGGAGCAAAGAGCCTATCGTATCAATTACCAAGATGACTTAGGGCTGGTAAAGGACGCAGAATATACCCAAGATTCGGAGGTAAGGGTTGCACGCCGCGAGGGTTAAGTTGTACAACAACATTCTCTTATGGCCCTATAGCTCAGTTGGTTAGAGCGGCCGGCGATCAATCCCTCCGGGGGCTTTTCCTCACGGAAAAGGAGCCGGCCCAGTAGCGAACAGCTGAGGTCCGAGATACAGTCTTCATTACTCATGGCACTATAGCTCAGTTGGTTAGAGCGGCCGGCGATCAATCCCTCCGGGGGCTTTTCCTGACG
>JAIXQT010000146.1 GCA_027485595.1 Pseudomonadota bacterium
AACAAGGTCGCTTTAGTAGCGGCTATGAGGAAAACCATTATCATCCTCAACGCTATGCTTAGGGATAAAGTGCATTTCCAATCAATTTAATATTGATTTTCAACACAGCCGCTCCGGATTTTATCATGATTGGTAAGGGCGTAGGTGTTCCCAAATACGGTGGTGCCCCCCACCTGCACGCGTGCTATGTGGCTCTTGATACGCAATGAACTTTGCAAATGAGAGGGGCGATGCACAACGATTTAGATAATTATTCTCAGGCATTTAGGGGGCGGTTAGAGCGGTATGCCGGCCTTGTGGTCGCCTATGGATTGAACGTACAGCCGGGGCAGTTGGTGAATATCTCCAGTGAGGTCGTTCATCGCTCCTTTGTTGGCTTGATTGTGGAGGCCGCGTACAAGCGGGGTGCGGGCTACGTGAACGTTGAACTGGTGGATCCGCTGCATGTACGCGGGCGCGTTTTACAGAGTCGTCCCGAATATCTGAGCGCGCTCCCGGCATTTTTTTCCGCTAAGTTCTCTGAGTTTGTTGATGTGGGCGCCGCGAACCTGAAGATCCTTGGTCCTGAGCATCCTGACTACCTCTCTGATCTCGATCCGGCAGCGGTGAACGATGTGAGGAAGGCCACATACGCTGCGGCAAAACGATTTTACAGTGACGGGATTGGGAAGTCGAAGGTGCAGTGGTGTGTTGTTGCGGCGGCGACTCCGGCGTGGGCTGAGAAAATATTTCCTCATCTTCGAGGACGCGAGGCTGAGGAGTCGTTGTGGGAAGAGATCTTCAAGATCTGTCGGGTCGATCGTGATGGCTACGTTGAGCGATGGCGAGAGCACAACCTTCGCCTCAAGCGGCGAGCTGAGCGACTGACCTCACTCCGGATTCGGGAGCTGAGGTTCGTAGGGCCGGGCACAGACCTCACCGTGGGGCTCTCACCGAAGGCGCTCTTCAAGGGTGGAACCGACAGAACTCCGAGTGGTCATGAGTTCGAACCGAACCTTCCGACTGAAGAGTGTTTCACCACTCCTGACTGGCGCCGAACCGAGGGCGTGGTGACGGCGACGCGGCCATTTTATGTGAACGGGAGGCTCGTTAAAGACCTCATCATAACCTTTAAAAATGGGCTTATTTCGGGTTTTTCGTGTAGTGAGGGCGCGGCGACTCTGGAGTCCTATCTGAAGAGTGATGAGGGCGCTAACCGACTCGGTGAGGTGGCTCTCGTCGGAATCGACTCCCCGGTGTTTGAGAGTGGACTAACCTTTCAGGAGATCCTCTACGACGAGAACGCCGCGTGTCACATCGCGGTTGGATCCGCCTATAAGGGGTGCATCGATGGAGGAGCCGATATGTCTGATGATGATTGCGCGGCGCTCGGTTGTAATTCGAGCTCAGTGCACACGGATATCATGATTTCTAATGAAGAGATCGATGTTCAGGCGGTGCTCGAGGGTGGCGATACGCTCGATCTTCTCGTGCGTGGACGATGGGTCGGTGAGTTCGCGATCTGATCCTAGCGTGATGATGATCGTGATGAGTGATCGAGTGAGTGAAGAGGAGCGCGAAGAAATTTTTCACTCTCTTGAAACCATCTGGGGATCTCACGTCATCAAAAAAGGGCTTGTCAAGAATTGCAAGCGGTGTCAACCTGCAGTCAATGAGGTCTCGTTCGTTGCTCACTGACTATCTGCAAAGGTAGTGAGTGAGCAACGAAGACAAAAAGAATCTTCACTCTGGAGATTCGTGAGATGGCAGAGAACCGTCGCCCGTTGGTAGTTATAGGTATGGAGCGGCGAAGTTAAAAAAAGGTTCGCGGTGATTCGAAAGGGTCGCCGATGTGGCGGTAAACGTTAAGCTTCGTAGATTGTCTGACGACAAGCAGAGATGAAGCAAAAGATACCGCTCGCACCACGGAAATCGGGCTTATTTCGCGAGAAAAAGCCGCTCTGAGGTGCGAGAAGAAAAGATTTCGGTCAAGCTAAGCTTGGTGAGGTTGAGAGATTCGCTCGAAGACCAATAAGTTTGGCTAGGTCGGTAAACCAACGTAGACGGTGAGTGGAGATTATTCCGCTCGCCATCAAACAGGAGAAAAGAAAATGGCAGCTAAGAAGAAAGCAGCAAAGAAGACAACAGCTAAGAAGAAGACCACAAAGAAGGCAGCTAAGAAGAAGTAAGCTGACTCTTGTCTTTTTTGGGAGCGGCCCTCGTTCTTCGGAACCAGGGCCGCTTCTTTTTGTCTGAAGGTCTGTTTTGATACGAGGTTCTATTAAAAATACGAGACCCTCTTACGATGCTGAACTAGCAGGGAGGTGTGGTAGCCACGGCAGGTAGGCATCACTCTCATGAGGGCCGGATTCTTTTCGCCTACCTCAAATTTCGCCTGAGCTGCTCAAGCCATCGACTCGACCCCCGTCTCGTCGTTGCTCCCGATGTTGCGAATCCGTACCTGAGCTTGGCGGGGGGTGATATGAGGCGGGTTCCTCCGCACTGTATCTTCGCCTTGAAATAAAATGTTTGGGGTGATTTGAGGGTTGGAGCTTTTGCTGCAAACGATACTGACCGTAGCTCGGTGGTAGAATTTTGAGGGGTCCTTTGCGAAGAGACGGGAGTATACCGTCGACCATCGCTTGAACCGTACAAAGTAACGGAGCACGCGGCAGCATCCGAAGCAGTAAAGGTCGCCTTGGCCTCGAACCGTGTTGGGTCCATTCCATTAAGGATAACCTTAGCCGCTGATAGGTTGGATGTGCCTAAGCAACTTCCCGTCGTTGTCACGAAGTCGTAGATCTTGTTGAGGGCTTGCGAGGAGAATCTGTTGTTCTCTTCAGTGATAGCGGGGTTCATGATCGAATTGCTCTCCGAGTCATGATTAGCGCTTAGGTTGTGAGCTATCTCGTGTGCTGCGAGAAACGGCTGGAGGCCAGCGCTGACATTACGTGAGAGGCCGACGGCGTAGTTACCGCCGAGGGTACAGGTCGCGGCGACGTATGCGATGCCGATCGTCATTCCGGTGACCGGTCGGCCTGTGAAGAGATGCCGGACGTCGGCCTGAGAGTTTGCGGCGAAAGATCCCTGACGGAACTCCTCGAGAAGTTCAAGGGCGTCCACCGCCCCCCGTGAACCGGCGGATTGTGTGTTTACCCTTTGACCAACGACCGAAACGCGAATACCGAGACGAGATGCGTAAATCGTGTCGACGGCGTTTAGCACAGCACGGATGTAGGTATTTGTTTCGGCGCCATGAACCGCAAAAAACTCGAAGTCAGCTTCGGTCGCGACCTCAAGAACTCTTGCTGGGGTGAATAACGCTGCTTTCGTGGCCTGGGCAGTCGTGTCGCCGGAGCGATTAACGCGACGCTTGCGAGCGGTGCCGCTCGATACGATGGACTCGCCCTCTTCAGTGGCGTGGCTCCCACACTCAAGAGCTCGTTCGGGGACGCGGGATACCCGTACCTTTTTCGAGAGCAAGCTGGCGTCAGTTCGGGAGAGGGTAATGATGGCGGCCGCAGGTCTCCCAGTTCGTCGACTCGTGAAAAAGACCCAGGCTCGACGATCCGTGATGGTGAGTGCCGCCGGTAATTTTTCCCGTTGGAAGTTGCGAGGACGCGCGAATCCTGAGAGGTGAAGCTCATCGGTGGTGGTAGTGGCAGACTCGCGTGGGTGAAAGACGAATCGTTCGAGACCCTCTTGAGTTCGGAGTGTGAGGTGAAACGTCTCCCCTCGGTTGTGGTCCAGAGATACCAACTGAGCAGATACGGTAGGGGTAGCCGTAGCTTGCGGTGAGGCGCCGAGGGCCCCGCAAAGCATAAGAAGAGAGAGGAGGGGCCTGAATCGAAACATGTCGATCTCGAAAGAGAGTGTGTTTACCGCTATGGCCAAGGCCCCAGAATGAAAGCCTCAGCAGGTAAGTAACAGAGGTTTATGAGCTAAGGAAGGGCGAACGTTTATACGGTGGCGCACGCGTTGTTTTTAGTGCGAATTAGACCCGCTTCTGGCCTGGGGGATGGACTCTTGTGACGAGCGGAGCCTGTAGGGGAAAAAGCGGCCGGCGCCTACCGGTCAAACCCGATTCCGAGGGATGCGTTCTCTGGACCGAGGGACTCGCTTCGAAGACGAGCGTTAAACAACTGACCCGCGGCGAAGATAACTCGGGGCTCTCCGGCCATTGAGCCGTCAGGACCATCGCGGAATGGAATCGCGATATCGATTCGAGCGATCCCTCCACCGGAAGCACGTGGGAAACAGAACCGGAATCCGAAGCCGGCATCTCCGTAGAGGTCTGTGGTCACTATATCACCGAGCGCGTTGGAGGTCGCGCCTCCGACATCTACGAAGAAAGCGGTTCCGAGGCTTACGAGTTGGAAGATATCATCAGCTATGTGAGATCGTTCCTCAAGGTTCAAAACCATTCGCTTGTCGCCAGCGAATGTGTTGATCTCATACCCTCTTAAACCGTTGTCAGCTCCGAGTAGGAGTTGTCTATCTTTGTCGAGCTTCTCGCCAAAGTCGACATAGAACTGGCTCGCGAAGGTGTGGCGACCTAAGAAGCGCTCTCCCATGTAGAGGTCTCCGAGAACCGAGTAGGCCTTCCACTCAGTTCTCAGGATCGTATTTTGAATCTCGTTATCAGTGTTATCGTAGCGGGTCGCGCCGCCTATCTCTCCCCGGATGAACGCCGAATTCGAGGTCTTCCATCCCTTGCTTCGATTAGCGGTCGCGATGACGGAGTTATCTCGTGATCCCAAGTAGCGAGGGGCGATCTGCATATTTACGAGCGATTCATCACCAAGGTTATAGTCCTCAACTCGATCGAATCGATCAATGTAGTTCATCGAGATGAACTCGGGATGAATGGTCTGATACTGAAAGAGCGGCCCGCTAAACCGGCGGTCAGTGGCGAGGTCCGCCGGATCGTTACTCACGGTTGACGGGTCAAGATCGAGGTCCTGATAGTCTTGGAGGTCTGCCTGGTGGAAGGTCGCGTCAGAGTAACTGTATCCAACGGAGTACCGTTGCGAGAGAACCCACTGCCCTTTGTATATTCCGGTGTACGGATCATCCTCTTGAGCTGGACGCGCGCTGGGCCCCGCAAATGTGTAGAGGGCGTCGAAGTTGTTCAGGTGCTGGCGGAAGATGTAGGTTTCAGTTCCTGCGTCCCATAACCTTCCGATCGTGTCCGCGGTGCCTCCCTCAAATGACCACGCATCCCGCTGCATTAAGCTTCGAAAGGGAAGTCCGTAGCCGAAGCGGGTTGTTGTTCCATCTGATCGGTCAGCGGCGCCAAGAAGGAAATTGTGACGCGTTCCCAAAAACTGGGGATCTTGTATCGCGGCTCCGAAGCTGTTTCTCGAAGCGCTCTGCTCATACTTGGTTTCTACACGGGTCGCTCCTCCAAGGAAGTTACCTTCGGAGATTCCGATACCGCGATTCCGTTGCCCGGTTCCGGATGAGTAGCTCAGGTAGGGGATTAAGGTCCACGAATCCCTCGCCTCGACGAGAACGTCCACCGCATCCCCATCAAACGTGGGGGTAATTTTGATCTGTCGGAGAAATCGTTGAAGACGCAGGTTTCGAGCTGATTGCTTAATAAGGTAGGGGTCAAAGGTATCTCCCTCTCTAAAGAGGAGCTCCGTTCGGATAACGCTGTGCTGGGTCGGCATCTTGACGCCGTTGACGTATGCATAGGCTCCGCTTGAGTCCTCGAATATTTCGCCAACTTTTATAGTTATTTTGCGGATATATCGCTTTTCTTTCTGGGGTTGCGTTTTATCCGAGGGCGCATCGGGATCTACCACGGCTACCCCTTCAACCTGCCTCGTCACGGGGGTAGGCTCCGCAGAGCTCGACCGTACGAGGAAAGCAAAGGACAGAGCGAGTAGGAGGAGGCGTACGAGGGGCATCTGTAAAACTGCGTTTAAAAGAGCCGCACCCGCCACATGCGAGAGAGGAGGGGCGTCCCACAGGTCTTCTCCGGGGTGGCTCGCACGACTGGAGAAAAAAACCGAGAGGTACTTCATGTTAGTACTGGTAAGATGCCTGATCCGTCAATCTGAGAAGAGTTGCCGACTATTAAATTTAGATGTTGGGTTTTACGTTTCAGGTTCGGTCATCAAAGCAGCTGTCGCCGATCTTTCAGGGGGCGAGATCGTGGTGTCTCGGAAGAGATCGCGCTCGGTGTAAAAGTGGAGGTGAAAGGGCTTATATCGTCGTGAATTCATTGACGTGATAGTGGTGGGTAGCTATCCTGCGCCGGATGTCGTCCTGGGCCTTTTCTCGAAAAATTGCATTGCGTTACCTATGGAGTAAGAGGTCTGAAGCCTTTATCTCTATCATCACCGTTATCTCAGTAATTGGTGTTGCTATTGGAGTCATGGTTTTGAATATCGTCATGTCGGTCATGACGGGGTTTGAGCATGAATTGCGAGAAAAGATAGTAGGCACCGATTCTCACATCGTCATCAATAGCTCTAGCGGTGCTGGAATCTTTGGCTGGCGGGAGACCGCTCAAAAGATTCAAAAGGTGCCTGGGGTTCTATCTGTTTCTCCGTTTACCTATCATCAGGTCCTCATCCGCTCCGATTCGAAGGCGTCGGGGCTTCTTATTCGCGGTATTGAGAAGGGGAGCGCAACAGCTGAACAGGTGGCTCGGTATCTACCCCCCCATCGGTCACTGGATTCACTCTTCAATCCGGCCCCTATCAACGTTCTTCTCGCCAATGGCGAGGAGCAGGAGGCTACCCTACCGGGGATTTTAATTGGGCGCTCTTTGGCTCAAACCCTTGGGGTTTTCGCTGGAACTCCCGTCTCTATTTTGTCTCCCCAGGTCACCTCGACACCGTTCGGTCTTGTTCCATCTTTCAGGCGGTTTGTGGTTGTTGGAGCCTACAGCTCCGGACTCGTTGAGTATGAGAGTGGGGTCGCCTACATCAGTCTCGAAGAGGCGCAGAGATTTTTTGACATGCAGGGTGGGGTGACCGGTCTTGAGGTTCGGGTGCGGGACATCAACGCTGCTCCCGATATCGGAAAGCGAATTCAGGTCGCAACCGGTGGACTTGAATCTGG
>JAIXQT010000274.1 GCA_027485595.1 Pseudomonadota bacterium
CGCGTTGAAATTAGTAAGAGAGAACTGCGCGAAAACCGCAAGAAGCACGGATATTACAAAATATCGTTGCCGTGCCGTAACCCCGACGATGGAAAAGCACGCGAGCGCGAGGAACGCCACCACGAAACAGTACTCGTGCCAGTGATGACCTGGCCGATAAAAAACCTCCGCTGGCTGCACCAGCAGATCGACCACGGGCTTCAAGAAACCGAGCGCTACTCTCCCCTCATTTGTGTCATGAACTACGAGAGCGCAGCCAAGATAAGTCAGGAAGCAGAGAACGAGAAACGAGACAAGAAAGTGATTTTTTCTCATAGTTTTTAAGAGCTAGGCCATTCCATCGGCCAGCGAATGAACGACACGAACAGTGATACGACCGACCAACAAGCTGGTAATCCCATTCATAGGACGAGCGATTTCGCACCTTCCAAACTATCCCATGACCTTCCCTCTTCACTAGAGGGGAAGCGCACGTATTAGATGCGCTTGCCGTCATACGCAAACTACGAAAACGGAGGGCACTGACCCCTGTATTCAACCTCGGACACGTATTGGTTGTCCGATTCGAACGAACCACTTCGCCCGAGGGGCGGATCAGGTGGGATAGGACTAGCAGGATGAAGAAGGGCCTCGAATACCCAATAATAGAACAGCGCCTCAAAACAAGAGGTCAAAGCCCCTTTCTATAGCAGGGGGGTGAACAATGGTTCCGTCGTGAGCATTTTGAGGGTTTCGACGAAACGAGGCGGAGACAACGAAAAAACCGGAGGCGTATCCACTGAGATACGCTGAGGATTTTCTCTTTGGCTTCAACGAAGTTGCAGTCAAACCATCAAAAGGCGCAACAGGAAATCATTTTTCACCACCCTGATAGAGGTGTCCCTCCCCCATCAGGGCTTCTTGAATCCTTATCGAGATCGCTAACCTCTTATAAAGAGTAGTAGTGGTTACAGAGATTTCGTGGCAAGAGCCTGGAGAACCTCAACCTGTCCAAGGAGGTTGCTACCACACTACTGAGTTGCCAGGGGGTGTCTTTTTTGAGAGCTCCGCTGGTGCGCACAAGCGAATAGTTGGTACCGTCACATTTTGGCGTGAAACAACCGTCGCGTGTCTCTAAGGGTTTTATACGTGAGCATCTCTCAGCACCGACTCCGAGGATATTTGGTCATGCCAGCCTACAAAGAGGCTGATGGGATCGTCCCCTTCTTGCGAGAGGTCAGCGCCTACCTGCAAAGTTTACCATCACATGTGGGTAGCGACATCGATTGGACCATCTTGGTTGTCAACGATGGCTCGCCAGACCAAACCGAGTCGATGCTAGCCGAAGCGAAGTCTGAGATTCGATTCGCACACGTCTCGATGGATTACATCAGCCTTCTTCGTAATTTCGGCCATCAATCGGCCCTGCTGGCAGGATTGCGAACCGCGACGGCACGAGGCGCGGACTTCGCCATCACCCTCGACGCCGACGGGGAGCACCCTATTGAGCTCATTCCCGATCTCGTCCGACATTGGCGGGATGGCGCTTCAATCGTGCACACTAGTCGTATGCCGGACCCCAGACTTTCAAAGTTCAAAGGACTCTCAAGTCGGGTCTACTACGGTCTCTTAAAAAAGTTGGGCAACCTGGAGATCTCATCCGGAATGGCCGATTACAAGCTATGGGATGGCGCATTGTTGAGAAACATCCGCCCGCACTTGAACACCTGCGGATCCACGCGAGCGTTCGCGAGTTGGCTCAGCCCAGAGGCTCCTATCGTGCCTTACAAACAGAATGTGGTCGAAGGTCGAGTATCTCGTTTTACCCTCGCGAAGATGGTGTCATTGGCTCTGAGCGGCCTTGTCCGCTACTCGGAGTTTCCGATTCGGCTCGCTTTTTACGTTGGGGTGTGCGCTTTGGTGATTGCCACCCTTATGTTTGTCCAGGCCATCGCAGCTTTCTTAATGGGTACCGCAATGCCCGGTTGGACGAGTATCGTCGCGACTATTATATTTTTCGGCGGAGTGCAGTGCTTTCTGCTCGGCGTATATGGAGAGTACTTCCTTCGAAACCTCTTCCGCTCGAATCTACCAACGTTCGTTATAAAAAGCAGCGTGAGGGGAAGGAGCAGTTCTCACGAAAACGAGCGGGATATCCCCCACCAGAAGAGCCATCAAGGGCACTAGTGCGGCTTTCAAAAAGTGGCTCTTCGTGGAATCGAGTGGGTAAGATTGGTGTTTCCGGACGTGAACATGCTCGTGCACGTAAACGTAAACGTGAACGTACCCGAAAAAACAACTTTTTCCGCTCCCGCTCGAAATAGAGCACTATGCTCGACTATGAAAAACGAGACGTCTACCGAACAGCGCTCGAGTTCGTCATCACTACGATTGAGATTCGTGATCGTCTTCCCAGCAGGGTGGTGGCGGAGGGCCGATTCTACCCCTGATTGAGAAC
The DNA here is from genome assembly GCA_027485595.1 of Pseudomonadota bacterium. Taxonomy (GTDB): domain Bacteria; phylum Bdellovibrionota_C; class UBA2361; order UBA2361; family OMII01; genus OMII01. The sequence goes on from JAIXQT010000274.1 coordinate 2,438, forward strand.
CCTCAACTTTTCCTCCGCTCCCGAGAGAAGCTTGCGCAGATGCTTGATGAGAGATGTGCCATGCTCGTAGGAGCCGATCGCTCGGTCGAGTGGGAGAGTTCCACTTTCAACAGAGGTCACGACCTCCTCCAAAAGTTTGAGTGCCTGCTCGAAGCTGAGAGAGCTCACCTGCTCCTCTGAAACCTCACCATTCACCAAAGCCTCAAGCGTTACCGATGTCTCCTTACCTGCCTTCGCCATATCTTTACCTTTCCTTTGAACGGCCCGTAACCGTTCCTTTAATGAAACCATCTACAACTGAGATCTCCACACCATCTCCACTACAGACGTCATCAATGGAGCGAACTGGCTTACCATCTACTCGAACGATACTGTATCCCCGCTCTAACACCTTTTGCGGATTAATGGAGTCAAGGCGAAGCCCAAGGCTCAAAACGTGCCCTTTCGCGTCGTCAACGCCTCGTCTCATCCCAACAAGGAGCCTCCCCTCAAGGCTCTCAACAAGATCCCTATAAGAATCTATCTTCTCGATTGGAATCGCTCGCCGCAACCGCTCGCGAAGCTGCGACACCACGATAGTGGCGCGATCAGTTGAGGACATCCCCACCCTGTAAAGCCGACCATGAAAGAGCTCAATCTTTCCCCTCAGAAGCTCCAGGACCTTATCTGGGCGAATACTCGACACCTTCGCTTCCGCGGCTGTAATGCGAAGCCTCCCCTCAGCGAGGAGTGCCGTCGCCCGAGTATCCAAGCGTAGTGAAAGCTCATCGATTCGCTGGGTCATCGGCTGAAGCCACCTATCAAAATCCCGCAAACGACGCTCAAGTTCGCCCACTCGCTGGAGGAGGTCCGTAACTTTTGGGACTACCATCTCAGCGGCTGCGGTTGGTGTTGGGGCCCTTACGTCCGCGGCGAAGTCGCACAGTGTGGTATCGGTTTCGTGCCCGACCCCCGATACAACGGGAATCGAGGACGCAAAAACCGCTTTGACAACCGCCTCCTCATTGAACGCCCAGAGGTCCTCAAGCGAGCCACCACCTCGCGCGACAATAATCACATCAACGAGGTGCGACTCATCAAGCTTGCGAATCGCCGTCGCTATCTCCTGAGCGGCACCATCACCTTGCACTCGTGTTTCCGAGAGATACACCACCATCGAGGGAAACCGCTCCCGCAACTTGACCATCATGTCGTGCAACACCGCGCCCGTCCGTGACGTCACGAGACCAACCGCACGAGGTAAAAACGGCAGAGGTCGCTTACGCTCTACCGAAAAAAAACCTTCACGCTGGAGTCTATCTTTGAGCTCAAGAAATGCACGTTGCAACTCGCCCTCTCCATCCTCGAGAAGGCGAGACACAACGATCTGAAAACGCCCTGTTTGGGCGTAGACATTGGGACGACCGTGCACCCGTACAGCAACCCCCTGAGCTGGCTTAAAAGCGAGGGTCCGAGCCATACCAGCCCACATCACGCAGGAGAGCTGAGCTCCTTGATCTTTCACTGAAAAATAGAGGTGTCCACTCGCCGCGACCGTAAGCTGCGAGATCTCACCATGAAAAAGAAGCTGCGGAAACTGCGCTTCAAATGTATCGTTAATCTGACGAGTAGCCTCGGTCACGGTGAGGTATGGGTCGCCTGATTTTGCCGCATGTATCGCCACGTGTATTCCTCGTCAGATCAACCATGATGGGACGCTCGTGTGAGGGTACTACCAAATAAAACAAAATCAAACGGTTCTTCTGAGCGGATGAGACGTGGTCCGCACGCGAAAACCTATCTGGTGTGGCAGCTCCTTCTCGGTTCCCTCATTATCGATCCATGCGTCCCTCTCGTTACTTCGTTTAGACTCCCCGTCGATCTCGCTTCCACCGTAGCTACCTGGTGCGCCATCGGAACCCTTCCCTTTCTGGCTCAAGAACGAGTCCATCGAGTCCTTTCTAAACTTCGCCTTCTCCACACGAAAAGATTGGATGTGGGCTCTAAAACTATCCCTCTTTCACTCGGCCTCAGCGCCGGAGTGGTCATTCTCTTTAAAATTTTCATGTTCGCGGCCCTTCCCCCGACCCTCCTCGTACTTCTGGCTCTTGTTGTCCTGTGGGCGAGTCGCAAGTACCTGACTCAGGCGAGCACGCAAACAGACCGGGATAGGGCTCTGTTCGCGTCGAATCCATGGGCTAAGGTGGAGAGATGGGAGGAACAGGTCATCGTTTTCGCGATACTCCCCATGCTCTTCGCGCGATCAATAGCGCTGTGCGGAGATCTCGCCGATCTGAGCGACGGAGACGCGCACATTCGCATGCTCTTCATCGGAATCAGCGCGCTCTTTCTAGGCATGCTCCGTCCAGATCGATCGTTGTTTGTAGGATTATGCAGGTCGTGTAAACATCCAGTTCCGATTGTGTTTCAGGACATCGGAAGTTGCCTCTCCTGCGATGTACGGCTCAGGATGGCGTATCATGCGTGGGTTCACAGGCTACCGATCGAACAGGTGATGGGTCAATCACCGCAGACCGAGGAGGCAAACACCGCCTCGGCGCCTACCAACGGGAGACCACCAGAAAGGCGATGGAAGATGCACTAAGGAAGCGAGGCAAAACCTACCCGAAGCGAGAAAGGGAAGGTTGGGTTGATATTCGATTTTCACGTGCTGAAAATTGAAGAGCGACCCAAGATACGCTTTCGCAGCAGGGAGGGGTTTTGCCTCGCTTCCCTGAGGGTCCGTAACAGAGATCCTCTCTGCCACGGCAAACTTATTTTGGCCAAGCTCTAGCAGGGTGGTGAAAAATGGTTCCGTCGCGAGC
>JAIXQT010000213.1 GCA_027485595.1 Pseudomonadota bacterium
CGACAGCTCCACTGAAATGCACTGGCAACCGCAACGTTCTGTTAACCCCCGGACTGGAGACCTCCAAAACACAGCTAGCTGGAACGAATGCGTTTTGCTCGTCGACATCTAAGAGCCTCTTTGTGACTCGAACACAATCGTCGAAAGTCACACTGCTCCGACGCTCAGGACTCTCTTCTGAGCCCTCAGCGATCGCCGCCGCAGACTTTGTAATGTACACCCGCACAACTCCACTCCGTCCGGAAGCTCCACCATCACGTGGATACTCGATATCAAAGAGCTCTACGCCCTCTGAGGCGGCGACCTCACCGATCATGCGCCACATCGGAGTGCTCTCAATTCCCTCCGCGATCTCACCAACGGAGATCTCATCAGAAGATGACAAGTTGTCAGACACTTCACTATTCATTCGTTACGCCATACATCTATCTCTTTACAGCTCATCCCTTGCCCGAAGCGCAGCCAGTAGCCAACGCTCCGCTTGTGTAGCGCGACCCAACGACACAGACGTGCATCGGAGTTACGTTCATGAGCGTGAGAGACACACCCATAGTGGCAGGGACCTGCCGAGAGATGGAGGGAGGTTAGCACACCCCAGAGGGATTGTACAACTCGCACTTTACGGCGAACAAGCATTAAAAACAACGTCAGATCAGTGCGTTACGAAGCCGCCACCACGGGCGAAAGCACCACGGTCTCAAAGCACTCTCGATGGTGGTAATCCGGGGACACACCCGCTGGAGGGCGTGAGGAAAGATAGGTCGGCTGGGGAGCATACCACATACCCGACACATGAAGGAGGGACTCCGACGACACCGGAACCTCGATGGACGCTCGATCGAAGCCAGCGACAACTGTCCACCAACTCGACTCAATGGTGGTCGAAAGCGAGAGTAGGTGCGGACGGTGCGCGGCGTCACTTCTAACCCGATAATCGGATAGGGTCATCGACCACCACGCCCCTGAGGGGGCTACATTCAGCTCCTGGTAGATGCCCGAGGGCGATTTGATGAACAGCTCCGCGACATCCTCTTCCCACAAACCCTCAACAAACTCTCCAGATGTGGAAGAGCTCCGACTTCCCCCTGGTAAGCTACACGCGAACCACAGAGCCACGGGATCAAGAGCGATGCACCATGAAAGAGGAGTCGGCAACGGAGCATTGTACCAATCGACCTCACGAGATTGTCGCGGCAGGCCGAGAACCTGAGCTGACGACAAGCCTGTTGGGGATTCATATACCTTCATACAGAGCGACCTATATCCCTCGCTTATACCCCGAATCCTGAGAGCTTGATAAGAATTTCTCTATTCGTTGAGCGGAAATCGGATACTGGGTGCCCAACTCCTGCGCAAATAGTGAGATCTTAAACTCTTCGACCATCCACCGAAGCTCCGGTGGCACCTTTGCTCCTCCGCTTCGCACTAGGTGACTATATTTCACCAGCTCAGCTTCACGTTCGTGATAGCGTTTTGGATCCTTCTCCGCGCGCTCGCATCGCAGTTTCATCCCTTTCACATATCGAGGAAGGTGTGGGAGATGCTCGAACGGAGTGGCGCTCACGAACGTCGTTGAGAGCAGTTCATCAAGCTCAGCGCGCATTCCGGGGTACGGTCGCGCCACACGGATCAGAGACTGCCGCACCTCAAGACACTCCTTGGTCCATCGTAGAATCGAGGGCACAAGATCAGGTATGCGCAATTTGGCGGTGGTCAGGAGTTCGTTGAAATGCGCCTTCGTAAGTGGATAGACGCTCTCGCCCTCGAACATTCGAGCCAAGGCCGCCTCTACGACCTGAGACCTCATCTGCTCGACGTTGCAGAAGAGAACGAGAAGCGACTTAAACCCATCCGCGTCCTTCGCTTGTTTCTTGATCTCCTGGACCTCTTTGGCGAGCACCCGCTGCGCAAGCACACGAATTCCTGCGTGAGATACCGAACGAGCCTCCTCACAGGTATCGAGTAGTCGTAACGCTATCCGTTCCGCCTCAACTTTGAGCGCGGGATAGACATACATGGGAACATTCGAGATCTTCGTGACCTCTATTCGTTCGGGGAGATCCCCAAGATCCCACGAAGAGAGATCTTCTCGTTCCCATTGGGACCGGAGCTCCGACCACGCGGTCAGATGGTGAGTGCTTCCCTCCTCTGATGAATGCGGAAGCTTTCCGAGCACCTCATCCAGGTCTCTCCCACTTACCATCTCTCCAGATTCGGTCTTAATCTCGATTCGTGGACGAAGGTGCTGTGGCAGCGACTCAAGGGAGAGCGACCGTGAAGAGACCTCTATCGAGAATTGTGAAGCGAGAACAGAACACACCCCCTCAAGAAGGGGCGCGTCTTTGAGCACCGGGTGGTGCGCGATCGCTTGAACCACGGCGGGGATGCTCTCAATGCGCTTACGAAGCTCCTTCGGCAACGACCGAATCAGATACGAGATCTGTTGTTCCCGTAACCCCTCAATAGCGCCGTCGAGCATTCGAGCGGGAACCTTGCGAGCTAACGCCAGAGGGAGCGCAAGGGTGACGCCATCCCGTTCTCCACCGGGCTCATACCGATAGTAGAGATCGATCGCGCTTCCCGCGATCTGAATGGCATTTGGAAAAAGTTCAGTGGAGTGTGGTAGCGCCTCTCCTCCTGTGAGATCTCGCTCGCCTACCTCAAACGCGCGAGGGTTCTCCTCCAGGGCTTTTTTGACAACACGGTGACACTCCGCCGAGCACGACACACCGGGAAGTCGCTCTCGGTAAAACTGAACAAGCTTGTCCTCCAGCTCAACTCTATTCAATCGTCCGACCGAGGCGAGCATCGCCGCGACCTTATCGGCGGTCCGTCGATTCTCGTGGATAAAGGGATACTCAAAAGGAGAGACTTCATCGATCAGCGCGCTCCTGACAAAAAGATCGGCTGCGGCATCCGGATCGTATCGACTGTAGTTGATGCGACGATACGCGAGCACAAGCCCATTCATAGTGACCCGCTCCTGAGCCACTATCTCGCCCCGCTCCGCACTCCACCGCGGCTCCTCGCATGTCCTCTTACAGAGATGTTTTCCAAGGTCCTCAACCCAGGCGACCTGAACCCTTCCAACCAACCGAGCGAACACGCGCGAGGTCTCCACGACCTCACCCGCCACGATCCAGTCCACTGAATCACCTCGCCCCGGTCGTCGGTGCTTTTTCGGCTCCACAGCGGTCCGCGAGACACGCTTCTCGATGAGTGAGGAACCCGGAAAGATTGCGAGTTCGCGCCCACCTCCTCCTCGATAGGTGTTCGGGGCTACTCGATACGCCACCTGTCCGAGGAATCCAGTAAGCACTGCCCGATGGAGCGCCCGATACCGCCCGTCGAACTTTTTGACGTCGTCAACCGGTTGTAGTTCTCCGAAAGTAACTCCCATCGCCTCCTGAAGCTCTTTGACGAGATCACCCCACTCCCGCATCCGCATGTATGAGAGAAAGTTCACCTTACAGAACTTTCGAATCTGCGATTGGCTCTTCTTCGACTGCCACTCGGAGGAATAGCGTGACCATATGGTCAAAAGGGTGAGAAAATCGGAATCGGGATGGGTGAACATTCGATGCGCGGCCTCCGCTTTCTCTCGCTTATCTGCGGGGCGTTCACGGACATCTTGAATACTTAACCCAGCGGCTATCACAATCGCTTCAGGCACCACATGTTCACGGCGCGCCTGCAAGAGAATGCGGCCTATCGTCGGATCGAGGGGAAGGCGAGCGAGTTCTCCACCAAGGGAGGTTAACTCTTGATTACTCGTGAGCGCTCCAAGTTCATGAAGTAAGGAGTACCCACTTCGAACACTTCGACCATCTGGAGGATTGAGAAAGGGAAAGGTCTCGATATCACCGAGCTTAAACGCCTTCATTCGGAGGATTACTTCAGCGAGATTAGCCCGCAGGATCTCTGGATCGGTAAAATCAGGACGCTCGGCGAAATCCCCCTCATCATAGAGTCGGATACATACCCCCTCTTGCACACGCCCCGCTCGACCGGCTCGCTGGTTGGCGCTACTCTTGGCGATCTTCTCGATCGGAAGCCGTTTTGTTCGGTGTCGACCGTTATACCGACTAATCCGCGCGTAGCCGGAGTCGATGACGTACCTGATTCGCGGGATAGTGAGAGAGGTTTCGGCGATATTGGTTGAGACAATAATCTTTCGTTTATCCGATGTACGGAATACCCTTTCCTGCTCTCCTGCCGAGAGACTTCCCATAAGGGGGAGGATGTCGACAGTGCTCCGGTATCGCTCGGAGAGGCGCTCGCAACACTCGCGAATATCGCGCTCGGTTGGCATAAAGACGAGCAGATCCCCCGTCCGAGACTCCTCAACTACCTGCTCCACAGCCCCCATCGCTCCATCAACGTAGGAGCAATCTTCGGCCTCATCCTCAACGACGATCGGTTGATATCGAATCTCTACTGGAAAAAGCCTTCCGGACACCTCGAAGATCGGAGCTCCATCGAACGCCTTCGAAAAGAGCTCCGTGTCTATCGTAGCGCTCGTAATGATTACCTTAAGATCAGGCCGCTTGGGCAGAAGCGTTTTGAGGTAGCCAAGCAGGAAATCGATGTTGAGGGACCGCTCATGAGCTTCGTCGAGAATAATTGCCTCATACGCCGAGAGCAGCGGATCGCTCCGTGTTTCGGCAAGAAGGATTCCATCAGTCATCACCTTAATTCGGGTGTGCCGCTTGCTCTTGTCAGAAAAGCGAATCTTACAACCGACTTCTTCCCCCCATGTGACTTCGAGCTCCTCTGCGATGCGGCGGGACACCGAGAGCGCGGCGATACGACGGGGCTGGGTGCACCCGATCTGGGATCTCTGGCCAAGCCCGGCCTCAAGGCACATCTTGGGAATCTGGGTGGTCTTGCCTGAACCGGTCTCTCCCGCGACGATAATTACCTGATGGGATCGGATCGCATCCACGATCTCGCGACGCTTCTCAACGATGGGAAGCGAGTCGGGATAGGACACCGGAAGTGGCGCACGAGGCTGTGTCTCTCCTTGAGGGTGATGCATAGCAAACGCTCTAGAAAACTGTTACGCAGTGGCAGATGGTACCATAAGGGAATTTTACCGCGAAATGGGCGGTGGATATTCAACCCGCAATCGCTCGTTGCTGTCGTTTGAGAGATAGCGCCTTGTCGCGAACGTCCGGTCTATCATCCGCAAAAGGGGCCAGCTTTTTGGGAAGATCGGAGCGCCCTCCCCGCATGTAATCGCGCGCAACGATCGCACCGATCTCGGCGACATCGCCTCCTCTCCCCTCACTAAGGTACTCAAAGACAAGCTCACTGAGGGTCTTGAGATTGATCGAGGCTCTACGGCCAACCTTCGAGTATAGCCAGGCACTAAACGCAAAAAAGGCGTCGAAGGGTGTTGGGCCGCTCTGTAGAAGGAGCGCCCTCGACTCAAGGAAATTTCCGCTGTTTGCGACAAGGTCCCAGTATCGGGCAAACCGCCCCATGATCTGAAGCTCTTTGAAGGAGAGATCTCTGTTTTGAAGTATCTCGTACGGTGGCTCATCAGAGAACCTCATCTCGTACGCATCATCGTGGCGCTGGATTGGAGTCCCCCGCAATCGTTTCAGGATCCCAACCTGTATCTCGTGCGGATTCAAGGCTACGATCTGATTGAATCCCTCTCCAAAGCTCGCAATAGACTCACCCGGAAGTCCGACGATAAGATCGATATGAAGATAGGCCGAGGTCTCCGCTCTCAGAAAAGCGATATTCTCTTTGAGCTTAGGCACGTCCTGACGACGACTTATGTTAGCGCTCACCGCCGGGTTTAACGTCTGTACGCCGATCTCAAGCTGCAAACTTCCTGGCGGAAACTTCGCGACGACCTCGCGCAGCTGAGGAGGAAATCGATCGGGCACCATCTCAAAGTGCACGAAGAGTCCCGGCTCCATCCGCTCAAGGAAGAAATTCAAGATCGTCAATGAGGTTCGAATGTTGAGATTGAAGGTTCGGTCCACGAACTTAAAAGTTCGAGCTCCACGTTTATGGAGCGCGTCAAGCTCATCAAGGACTCGAAGGTGGTCAAATTGCCGAACCGGGATATCTATCGAGGAGAGGCAGAACTCACACGTAAACGGGCATCCTCGTGACACCTCTACATAGATGACCCGATGAGCGATGTCCTTATCGGTATAGTGCTCATAGGGTAACGAGAGTTCCGTCAAGACCGGCAATCCGGCGTTTATCACTTTGCTTTCTGGTCTGCCCCCCGCGAGCAACGTCCGGCAGAGATCTCGAAATGCGACATCTGCCTCACCCGTGATAAGATAGTCAGCAAGCGCCACGATCGGTTGAGCCTCATACTCAAAGCTGACCTCGGGACCTCCGATCACCACCACAATATTGGGGCGCACTTTTTTAAGGTAGGAGATAACCTCCCTCGTCTTCACGACGTTCCAGATGTAGACGCCGAAGCCCACGATCATCGGTTCGTGCTCGAGGAGGCTCTCAACGATCTCTCGCGCGGGCTGCGATGCCTCGTGTTCAGAGATCGTAGCCTCACATTGCAGCTCACCAAGGTTGGCGTACAGGTATCGCAACCCGACAGAAGCGTGGATGAACTTGGCGTTCAACGTTGAGAGGACGATACGAGGCATAGTCGTCTGCACGAGTAAAAAAATTCAAAAGAGGTAGCCGCTAGTGTCTCTCATATGAAGCCAGGATTCCAGCGGTCGAGTACCAAATTACTGCCGGTAAACCTTTCAAAGGAGGCGAGTATCCTGAGCGCCATCACTCTAATTCTTCGACAGTTGCGTCATAGTGAGCATGTAAAAGGCTCTAACAGGGTGGTGAGAAATGGTTCCGTCGTGAGCATTTTGAGGGTTTCGGCGAAACGAGGCGGAGACGACGAAAAAACCGGTGGCGTATCCACTGAGATACGTTGAGGATTTTTTCGTTGGCTCCAACGAAGTTGGATTCAAACCATCGAAAGGCGCAGCAGGAAATCATTTTTCACCACCCTGCTTTGGTAGGAGGGACGCCCGATGGAAGTAACTTGGATTATGGTGGCGAGTCGCGAGGAAGTTCGAATATTCAGCCGAGTTGGTCGGAGGCCGCTCAAGCTTGAACGTGACATCGGAAATCCTTTTGGAAGACTCAAGAACCACGACCTTGAGAGTGACAAGGCGGGCGCTGCCAATGATAACCGGATGAGACACCGGCCAGCTTATTCAACGGAGGAATCGGCAAAGGAGCGCTCTCTCAAGGACTTCTACCGAGAGGTCTGCGAACAGCTTGACCATGCCCTTTCCATCCATCAGTTCGATCGCCTTGTTCTGATCGCCGAGCCACGCCTCCTGGGATACATTCGCGGCATACTCTCCAGGAATGTGGAACGAGCCGTCTCAAACACGATACCTAAGGACCTCTCCGCCGAGCGCGACCAAGAGATTGAGTCTCGGCTTTGATGCGACGTTGGAATACCACCAAAACCCTTTATCCTGATGAGGAGTCCATCACTCGCGCCGTCCGCCGAGATCGCAGCGGTGCATACGACGGCTCGGTCTCCGTTCAAAGGATATGAAATGACCGCGATGTTCTCCTTGTGTCATCAGGCACACCAACTCCGCGTGCACCACCGAGGTCGGCTATCTTTTGGGGCAAATGCTGTGTATAATCCCAGGGGTTCTTAGGATCGGGATGCTGCGAAGAGGGGTGCCTCTGACGCCTCATCCACGCTCTTTTGTTGTAATTCGCCGACAACGGCTTTTCACTAGTACATTGCAATGCCGCACTCGACGACTCCCGAATGTCGCCACAGAGATAATCAGCCTCTCGGTGACCTTAAAGGGCCCTCGGACCAGACACCGCGAGCACTCTCCTGCTACAAAAAGACCCTTGATATTTCTCCCTACCGTTTAGGTATGCTCATCACGGGCAATAGCCTCGAAATACACCTCATCGCCGTCGTAGATAACGAGCCTCACATCCTTGATCAGATTGAACTCACTGGCGCGAGAGAAAAGGAAAGAACGATTCAGACACCGGACGGAACGGTCCTGATAACAAAACAAGATCGGGGCAGGGTCAGATTTGTTTTTCCTGAACAATTGATGGCGGTCACGTTCAGCAATCTATCGAGGCCGGGCGGGATGCACGTCTCTATTCTTTCAGCGCACCTCGATGCACGTGGAAAGCCGAAACTCGGAGCAACCTACCAATCCTATCAAACGATCTTCGTTCCCCGATTGCCCTCACACGAGGAGGACATTCAAAGCTTACGGTCCGCTGTCGCAACAAATAACCAGACGTACCATGGATTAGCTGATCCATTCTCTGTGTCAGAGTTTTGTCGCGGACTCAAGGACACATTCGCGAACTGGGAGAACTTGAGGTCGCGAGAGCGGATTCTGGCGATTCGATTGGTCGCAAACGAGACCCTTCTTAAGTCAGGCGTGTACCCGTGCTACTTTCCCGAGGGGCAGATCTCTGACTGGAGCGCATTTTCACCGCGTAAGCTCTGCCGCTTCGTTCCCACGGAATGGAGCATGTATCGGTCCCCCGCATTTGTTGATAAGGACAACCTGACTCGGCAGGAGCAGCTCCAATTCGCAACAACACTCTACGAAGAACTCCGAAACGTCGAACAGTGTTGGGACGTTTTGCGTTACGTAACTGGCAAGGACACTGGAATCCTTGACGCCGCACGCCTCCCTGTCGAGCTCGCAAAGGTCGCGATGTTTGCCCAGCATGTGGCCATCACCCAAGATCATCGGTCAGTAACGCGATATGATATGCTCCTCGACAGCATCACCTGCGAGACCAGGGACGCAGATGTTACTTCCTTCTTAGGTGCATTCTACCGGCACGAGCCAAACCTATCCCTCGAACAGAGAGTTAGGCGAAAGCTACACCTCCCCTACCTCTATCACCAACGAGATGCAGCAGCAGTTTCCGACCTTGTATGGCGAGAGTGGCAGTCCCAGGTTACCAGCCGCAGGCCAGCGGGCTCATAGCTTCAGTGTCCAGTAGACTACTATGCAAGCGAATGCTTCAGTCGGGGCAGGCCCAGGATTCTCTCAGCTATAATGCCTCGCTGTATCTCTGAGGTGCCCGCCGCGATTGTTCGCCCACGCGAATAGAGATATCGATGAAGGTCAGGCCCCACCTCGGAGTCATGCTCACCGCGCACAGCATCTGGGCCACAGAGAGCAACGCCAACCTTACATAACCGCTGGAAGGATTCACTCCATAGAAGCTTGTCCAGCGATCCCTCAGGCCCCGGAGAGGCCCCTTGTGCATACGTCATGAGATGAGAATACGCCAACGCGCGCGTCGCACACGCATCTACAACGCACCGAGCGAGATCCGCTTTGATGGTAGCCGGTGTTGAGGCATCGACTCTCGCTAACATCTCTCGCAGAGCTGTCTCAGACTGAAGCTGTCGAGCGAAGGTCAACACCACTCGTTCGAACATGAGCGTTGAGATCGCGATCTTCCACCCGTCGCCCTCCCTTCCTACGAGGTTATCGGCCGGTACAAATACAGAATCAAAAAAGACCTCGTTGAACTCCTTGTCTCCGCTGATCTGCTGCAAGGGCCGAGTGGTAATCCCCTTCGACCTCATATCAACGAGAAGATAGGAGAGCCCTTCATGCTTGCGCTGAGAATCGCTTGTCCGACAGAGAACGAAACACCAATCAGCGACATGCGCGAAACTAGTCCAAATTTTTTGTCCCGTGACGAGATACCCGCCTTCAGTTGGAACGGCTCGACAACGGACAGCCGCAAGGTCACTTCCTGCTCCTGGCTCAGAGAAGCCCTGACACCAGATATCATCTCCCGAGAGTATGCGGGCCAAGAACCGGGTCTTTTGAGCTTCGCTTCCGTGGGAGATGAGAACCGGCCCCACCATAGTCAGACCAAAGAGCCCGAGGATTTGGGGTGCCGAAACCCGAACCAGCTCCTCTTGAACGATCGCCTCCTCTACCAGAGTGAGCCCTCGACCACCGTATTCCTTCGGCCAATGAGTGCCGAGCCATCCACCAGCGGCGAGCGATCGTTGCCACGCGCGTCCGACACGCTCAAAACTCTCCAAAGACGTATCACTACTGGAACGGGGCGCGGGATTATGGGCGAGCCACTCTCTGAGACTCGCGCGAAAGTTTTCACTCGATTCAGACAGCGATAATTTCAGCACGCTCGCCTCAAAACCTTGGTAGTCATTTCTTCCTTCGCGCGAATTCGACCGACACGAAGGTTACAGCTTACGCCACGAATCCTTCGTAGAGTTAATCAGCTCATCCGCAGCGGCGGGCCCCCACGTGCCGGCTTCGTATTCGTACACCTGTGGGGGATTTGCCCCCTCCCACTCCTTAAAGATCGGAGCGAGAAGATCCCATGACTCCTCGATCTCATCGTTACGAGTAAAGAGGGTAGCGTCTCCCTTCATCACATCGAGAAGGAGTCGTTCATACGCTTCCGGAGACGCGACACCGAAGGAGCTATCATAGGTAAAGTCCATCTCAACCGGACGAACTCGCATGCGTGGCCCGGGAGGCTTGGAGCTGATACGGAGGGACATTCCCTCTTTCGGTTGAACCTGAATAGACAGGACGTTGTGCTCCAACTCTCCGACCTGACGTCCTTTGAAAAGGGAGTCCGGAGCCTTATTGAAGAAGATCGTAATCTCAGTAATACGCTTCGGCAATCGTTTTCCAGCGCGGATATAGATCGGGACACCACTCCATCGCCAGTTATCTATCTCAAGCTTGAGAGCGACATACGAATCGGTCTTCGAATCCGGCGTGACCCCCTTCTCCTCAAGGTAACCGAGAGCGGACTCGCCCCCAACCGTTCCCTTGGTATACTGAGCGCGTACCGTATTGGCTCGCACCTCTTCGGGAGTCATGCGTTTGATAGAGCGGAGAACCTTTGCCTTCTCATCTCGAATACTATCCGCGTCGCTCAACGAATTCGGCGGCTCGATACAGAGCAGCGCGAGCATCTGCAATACGTGATTCTGAACGATATCTCTCAAGATTCCGTTCTGATCAAAGTAGGCGGCGCGCGTTCCGATTCCGATATCCTCACATACCGATATTTGGATATGGTCAACGTACTTCCGATTCCACAGAGGCTCAAAGATACCGTTCGCGAAACGGAAGACGAGAATGTTCTGAACCGTTTCTTTTCCAAGGTAGTGGTCGATTCGATATATCTGCTCTTCAGCCAAGCTCTGTCGGATAATCGTATTGAGCTCTCGGGCGGACTCAAGGTTGTGGCCGAACGGCTTCTCCACAACCACTGAAGTTTGCCGAGCTCCCTTCGCGTACGGCTCGATCAACCCAACCTCTTTGAGATTGGAAGCTATCGGTCCGAAGAACTGTGGTGCCATCGCAAGGTAGTACACGTAATTGAAGCGCACACCGGGCTGCTCGGCTGCCAGAGTTTCCATCCGACCTTTAAGCGCCTCAACCTCGCCGACCTTCTCACCATCACAAGGTTGATAGTGAAGGTGCTTCGCGAATTTTTCCCATACTGCCGGGCTGATCGGACGACGAGAGAACTTTTTAACCCCTTCGTACACCTTTGCCCGGAACTCCTCGTCGCTCAATTTTGAGCGAGAGGAGCCGATAACGATGAAATTCTCGGGGAGGTAATCATCTTCAGCGAGATTGCAGAGGCCCGGAATCAGCTTTCGCGATGTGAGGTCTCCGCTCGCCCCAAAGATCACGAGGATGGTCGCGGGAGGGCGTGTGCTGCGCCCCTCATTTTCTGTCATCTTGGATTCTTCCACGTTCAATTCCTGGGTACCCCACTAGATACTCTTTCGTTTTGTCTCGATCGAATCAAGAAGCTCTCGATACGAATCAGCAAAGCTCTTCACACCCGCCTTTTGCAGATCAACGTAGAGTGCATCGGTTGGGATGCCCATGGCGTTTACCTTTGCGATAAGTTCTACAGCCTCTGTAGCGCCAGCGTGAAGCTTGGGCTTGATATCCGCGCCCGCGAGGAGTGCCTTAACTGTACCCGGCGGCATCGTGTTTACGGTATCACGACCAGCAAGCTCTTCAACGTACATGACCGCCTTAAACACTGGGTTCTTGGTACCGGTTGACGCCCAGAGCGGTCGCTGAACCTGTGCCCCCTGCTCCTTGAGGCCCTTGAAAGCATCACTGGAGAAGAGCTTTTCGAAAGACGCGTACGCGATCTTTGAGTTTGCTATGCCAACCTTACCGAAGAACAGATCCTTCTCCGCAGCCTCAACCTTTCCGGCTTTCAGGAGCTCATCGAACGACTTCTCAACGATAGCGTCGACGCGAGAGACGAAGAAGCTCGCCACTGACGAGATCCCGCGAATGCTCTCCCCTCGAGACGCTCTCGCTTCGAGTGCTTTGATGTAGGCGTTGGCGACGTCCTCGTACACCTCTTTTGAGAAGATGAGTGTCACGTTCACGTTGATGCCCTTCTCAAGGACCGCCTGAATTGCAGGGATACACTCTGGGGTCGCTGGAATCTTGATCATCACGTTGGGTCGATTGAGCTTACCCCATAGCCGAACAGCAGCATCGATCGTCCCTTGGCAGTCAGCGGCGAGGTATGGAGATACCTCGATGCTGGCGTAGCCGTCTCCACCCCCGGTAGCGTCATAGGTTGGACGAAGAAGATCGGCAGCTGCCGCCACATCGCGCAACATCAGCTCCTCGCACAAAGGCTCCGTACCAAGGCTCTTGAGTTCATGAGACTTCATGTCCTCGTCGTAGTTGTTTGTGTCGGCGATGGCTTGCTTGAAAATAGTGGGGTTGCTCGTGAGGCCGGATACCCCCTGCTCGATGAGGACCTTTAATTGTCCTGAGCGCAAAACGTCGCGGGAGAGGTTGTCATACCAAACGGACTGCCCAAGCTCATTAAGGGCCAGTATGTAGGAATTCTTCTGTGAACTCATCGTTACTCCAAAGGATTGAAAATATCAGCCAAGGGTATACTCCATTCAGGGCATTCGGGGAACCGAAAGATGCTGGGATTTTAGGTATATCCACCCGCTGGGAGAGCCTCAAACGGATGCTCGCCGGCCCGTAGACGCATCGGGGCTCCCCGCAGATGCGCGAGAGCTCGGACAGCATGCCTGTCTAACTCAATTCTGGCAGTGAAACGTGGCACTTAAAACGAGCCCCTCCTGGGAACCCGGACGGAGGATCTCCATGGGGCCCCGATTGGTCAAAAGGCGTCCCACACGTCGACGGAGAGATACTTTAGGCTATGAGCGTACCAACTAAGTCATACCCTGAGATCTCAGTGATCTTCACCCGACCAAGGTGACCAGCCTGAATCTCACCCAGCCCCTCTACAACGTCATTGATAAGAACGGTGCCATCTACCTCGGGCGCCTGGAACCTGGTTCGAGCGGTGAGCAGCATATCGGTCTCTTCGTGAGGCCCTTCAACGAGAACCTCAAACTCCTGCCCGACATACTCATCATTTCGAGCTATTCGAACTTTCTGCTGCGCAAGCATGATACGATCACGACGTATCCGCTTCTCTTTCTCGGAGATCTGATCCTTCATCTCGAACGCCGCCGTACCCTGCTCTGGAGAGTAAGTAAACACACCAACGCTCTCAAAGTGCCCTTCGGAAACGAACTTCTCAAGCTCAGCGACATCAGCCTCAGTTTCACCGGGGAAGCCGACGATAAATGTCGTTCGCAACTTGATGGACGGAGCTTGGGAGCGCACGTATTCCACGAAGCGACGGGATCCGAATCGGCCGATCGGCCGCTTCATCATCTTCAACACCGACTCACTCGCGTGCTGTAGCGGAACGTCGAGGTATTTACAAACAGACGGAAGCTCCGTCATGGCAGCAAGAAGCTCATCATCAACTCCTACCGGATAGGCGTAGAGGAGTCGAACCCACTGAGCTGCCTTGGACTGATCGAGGGAGCGAAGGAGATCAACCAAACGCGCATTTCCGATGTCGGTTCCGTAGGCCGTAAGGTCCTGAGCGACGAGGTTTATCTCCTTAACTCCTTGAGCACCAAGAGCCTGCACCTCTCGGGTGATGGACTCAACCGTTCGGCTTCTCATCGATCCACGAATCTGAGGAATGATACAGAAGGCGCACGGACGATTACATCCCTCTGACACCTTCACGTACGCCATGTGAGATTGCGAGGCCAAGTGACGCGGCATCGTCTCATCGTAGAGGAAGTACGGTCGCGCACCCTCATGCAGGATATCTCGAAGGGAGTCATCCTCTCCAAGAGCGGCTTGACCGACGCTGAGAAGTCCATCAAGGGCAATGAATGAATCAACTTCAGGAAGCGCCTTACGGATATCACCCTTGTAGCGCTCAACCATACACCCCGCGACGAGGAGACGACGGAGGCTTCCGGACTTCTTGAGCTCAGAGAGCTCCAAGACGCAGTCGACGCTCTCCTTTACCGCGCTCTCAAGGAACCCACAGGTGTTCACCACCGCGATATCCGCACGGCTCAGGTCGTTCACGATCTCGAAGCCGGTATTACGGAGGACCCCGATCATAACCTCAGAGTCCACCTGATTCTTGGCGCACCCGAGGGTCACAATCGCGGCGCGACCAGCGAAGGCCTTACCCTCACGAGGCTGCGGTTCGGTGATGTTAACGGCGACTGAACAGCTCTTAGCCGGCTCGTCTCCGAGAGGGAGAATGGATAACGCGTTGGACTTCATAGTGTACGATTAATGGGACAGACGTCTGTCCATTACATCTACACCTTTTGGGTACTCTAAAACAAATCGGCCGGCGGGCTGTGACCCGCCCTTGGTTGAGAGATTCGAGAAGACGATCTCGGTTGTATTACCCCCTAAGGAGCTGATTTTAGCCCCTTTTGGGAGTGCCTGCTCGGCATCAACCAGCAGGTCGAACCCATCCAAGGAGTCCCCCTGCCCCTCTTTTTCTTCCTTTTTGCGGGGCACGAGCTGTAAAACAACGCCTTCGGACCCCTTACAGGCACCCTTGAGGTCAAAGTCACGGGAGAGGTTTCCCAGTCCCATCATGAAGGACACGGGGAGGCTTGAGAGCAGTACGTTGCCGATATCGTCTATCACAACCTGCCGGTTCTCGGGTTGGTAGAGCCACAACGTGCCGCCGTTTATAACCACGGTCTGCGGCCGTGGCTTTGCGTACACCCATCGCATCTTACCCGGTTTGCCGAACCACATCTCGCCAGAGCTGGACTCCTGCTCATCGAGCGCCGCAACGTAGGAATCCTGCCGAAAACCGCCATGCAGCGTCTCGATGGAAGCATAGGTGGATTGCACCTTTCCCAAGAGGTCCTGAGCCTCAGCGGAGGAGAGCTCGGCACCCTTCGAGCACACGAACGCTCTTTCCTCGGCGACGGAGGTCTGAGTGAGGACACCGATCATCGCCGCGCACACGATACTAACCTTTCGTAGAATGTTTAGGCGTCTCATCTTCTCATCTCCCTGGTGGACGGTTTGGTTGGCATCGAGTGTAGCACGGACACACCAAACCGCCACACTCCCCACCATCCATCGCCGCGCGGCTCCCCCAACAAATGCAATTGCAGCCTTCCATCCACTGGGCGAAACTCTTCGAAGCTCCCTCTCGTTGTACACGCGCTCAGGAACAGACGCTATGACTACAGACCTTCCGAAGATCTCGATCGTGACCGTCTCCTTTAACCAAGGGGAGTTCATTCGGCAGAACATCGAATCGGTACTCGCTCAGCGCTATCCCAACTTTGAGCACATTATCGTGGACGGTGGGTCTACCGACTCTACCCTGGAGGTTCTTCGATCGTACCCCCATCTCTTGTGGACCTCGGAACCAGATCGTGGACAATCCGACGCCCTCAATAAGGGCTTCTCGCGGGCAACCGGCGATATTGTCGTCTGGCTCAATTCTGATGACTGGCTTGCCGATGGAGTGTTTCACGATCTCGCGGTAAACTTACGGGACTACCCGATAGTTCTCGGTCAAGCGGCGGAGACGGACCGCGAGGGAAACATTCGACAGATCGTAAAGAATCCAGCAAAAAGTTTCTACGACCTGATGCGGTACTGGATACCGTACGCGTGGGTAGCGCAAACCTCAGTATTCTTCAAAAGATCACTGCTCGAAGAGATGAAGCGTCCTGACGGGACATACCTCGACGAAGATCTCTACTTCACCATGGACATGGATCTATGGCTTCGCATGGCTGTGAAGTACCCCTTCGTGAAGCACATCGATCGAGTACTCTCCTACTATCGGATCTACGATACGAATAAGACCGGCGCACATCCAAACGCGACGCAACGTGAGTGCTGCCGCAACTACCGGCGACATGTGAACGGAACAAACCCTACCGAGCACAGGTTGAGCTACATCATACCGATCAAAGAACCGACCGAACTTCTCAAGCCGACGATACTCAGCCTCACGCAACAAACCTTCCACGATTTCGACATCCTTCTCGTCGACTACGCGAGCGACAAGGCGACCTCAAAGCAAGTTCACAACTTTCATTTAGACTTCGTCGACGCGGTCCCCCAGCTTACCATTCGATACGCGAAAGCGGAGCGCCCGAATGAGTACGCCGCCTTGAACACCGGAATTCGCAAGGCGGCGGCGCCAAACGTCGCGCTCCTTCAACCAGGGGACACGGTGTCGCCAACAGCAACGGTCGAGGCTGTTCAAATCTTTACCCGCGATATTGTCGGAATCGCTCTACCCTCAATCCCCAACGTCATTGATCACGCGAGATTCTTTCCGCCCAATCAAGGGGTCAACGCTGGAGAATTTCTCAGCGGCAGCTTCTTCTATCCCAACATCTTTGCCCGTCGAATCGCGCTTGAGGAGCTCAGTGGATTTCGACGCGTTGAAGAACCAGCGTTTTCGATCAGGGAGCTCCTCACTCGAGTACTCTTTCACGGGTGGTCGGTACAATCAGCTCCCCAGATCATCGTGTCTCCGGTCGCACGTGACTACAAGGACGAGAACGCATCACTCGAGACGGATCGGGAGCGGATAGCCCTCGACATTATTCGCTCGGTGAAGGGGGACTTTGAGAGCGAGCCGTTCGCTGAAACCCGTGCAGCAGTGGTGGATCCCCGTCCGCTTTTTAGGGCGCTTGCGGGATAACAGCACCCCTAACCCTCCACATTTTCAAGATAATTTGGAGAACTCCGGAACCTCCTTATTATCGCACCCTCGCGGGTGCGCGCATCATCCTAACCCATCGACACTACTAATGTATCGTAGCGGATCCCGAGACATGGATAGCCTCTCCTCCACACCCCCGCTCTACCTCATCGTACACAGCGACCACCCGCTCGATCCGACCGGGCCCAACAGCGGTGCCGAGATGGCCACCCTCAATCACGCCCGATACATCGCGGCGACCGGTCGACGGGTATGCCTCGCCGCGAGACTCAGGCACCCCATCTCGCACGACAAGGGAGTTCACTTCATCGACCTCGGCCCCTCCTACGACGTCGAACGAGCCCTTGATTGGGCAGATGCTCAAGGTACGTACGTCCTTCTTGCGGCGGGAAAGGCCTTCGCTCTCATGCTCTCTCGGCGACGCGAGCGATGTGTTCGACGAATCCTTATCACGCACGATAGATGTGCTGGAGACTCAGGCCTTAAGCCAGAAGTGCTCGACGTGATCTGCGACGGCATGGTGTGTGTATCACACGCCCAAAAAGAGAAACTTGTCAGCGAGGGCGCTCCGGAACACAAGATGACGGTCGTTCACAACGGCGTTGATTTTTCGATCTTTAATCCCTCCCCTCCATCGAAGCACTCCCCACGCCGACTCGTCTTCGCGGGGGCGCTTGTTCCCGACAAGGGGCTTCATCTTCTTATCTCGGCGTTCGCAAACCTCAAATCAAAGTATCCCGATCTTGAGCTTGAGGTATTCGGCAGCTCTTCACTGTGGTCACGGACGGATTATCTCAATACCGAGCAACTCGCGGCGCAGCTTCCGGGATTGATCTTTCATGGCAAGAGAACTCAACACGAGATCGCCGAGGGCTTTCGACGTTCAGGCATATGCGTTGTGCCATCGATCTGGTTTGACCCCTATCCCCTTATCTCGCTTGAGGCGCAAGCGTGCGGAACGCCGGTGGTTGCCTTCCGCATGGGAGGGCTGCCGGAGGGGATCATCAACGGCAAGACCGGCGTCGTTGTCGATGAGGTCTCTCCACAATCGCTCGCTCAAACGATAGACAAGCTCCTTGCCGATCCTCATAAGCTTTTCAATATGTCAGCCAATGCGGCCAGCAACGCCGCTATCGCCTTCCGCTGGGAGACCGTCGTGGAGAAGATCATCGCGCTGTGTGAGCCGGCGAAAGAATCTACAGCGCAACGAGTAACGATTGAGTTGAAGAGCCTCGAAAGCTACATGAGGACCAGCTCCACTGGCCCTCGTAGCGAGACACACTAGCAGTCCTCACAATCTGTGTACGCTACGCCGAGGGAAGCTGGCTGCCCTCCCAAATCATACCTCGCAAATTCGGGAGAGCGACCGTCGTCGGTCGCCGAGCTAACAGGAATCGGGGAGGTACCAACAAGGCTCGTGGGATGCGTAAGGCTCCCATCCGACGTGCCTGCCTCCTGCACGAGAGCTCCCCAATAACTATCTTCAATTCTGGGAAGATGAGAGGCTATCGAGACGAACCGTTATCGAACACACGAGATATTAGCCACCGAGAGTTCGCCTCTGCGGCCCCTTGTCGCGAATGTGTGTTCCACGGTAACCATTTCCCCGCCGAGGTTTATCGGAGCGATAAATCTCGAACTACCCTTACTTCGCAAGGGACTAGTCGGGAGTGTACCGTATTCCACCGCGTCTCTACTCAGGTCAACCGAGAGCTTCACGGGCACCGAAGGATCCGGGCTGCCTGTTGCAGTAATAACAACGAGGCAGAGAGACCCGTCAAAGTGAGCCCCTCTAAAATCCGCGGCGGACACACAGCGATTCTGGTGCATCCACCCATTCACCTTATCAATAGAGAGGTCGAGCTTGAAACTCGAGAATAGTCGAGCAGTCGCGCTACGCGGCTTCAACACCTTTTGGGAATCCTGTAATGTGACACTACACGTCAACTGATTGATCTCAGCGACAACAGCACCGGGAAGGTTGAAAACAATGGCAAGGAGCAAAGAGATAGTCGTTCTCATACGTTAACATTTTCCATGGTTCGGGTCTTACAAATTGTGAAGGGAGTTCAAATAGTAGCCGTGCCGATCGAACAGTGCAATCCCAGATGTGGCGAGCTACTCTGAGGTAGGGCAATTACGGCCCGTCCTAGCTACGCTATTGGGCATCAACTGGGCACCGAAACGTTCAGGCATGACAAACAATCGCTGGATTGCGCAACACGGCGGTCGGGACCGACCGCCCTATCGGATGGGATGGCGGGAATTGATTATGTTGCATGGAATGCGATGAACCCGATAGGCCATCTCCTGATGGGCCGGGTATCTGCCATATGTGAAATTGGATCGCGACACCGGCCTGTGAGGACACAGGCCCTCCGGATGTCACGGGTTGGGCCGCCGGCAGGCGATGAGCGACTTTTGCAAAGCAAAAGAGCGAATCAAGAATAGTGGGAGCTTGTTCGGGTTCCGGCAGCGGGTGCAGGGGCGAAGCCTCCTGCCCGTCATCCGAATCTTGGCGTTAGCCAAGTTCGGATAGGTAAAAAATGGAGCGGGTGAAGAGATTCGAACTCTCGACCTCTTCCTTGGCAAGGAAGCGCTCTAGCCAACTGAGCTACACCCGCTTAACGGTTTACCGTCAAGGAGGTGAATAGTTACTGCCTTTAATGGCAAATGTCAACGCCCTGGGCCTGGGTACTTACAGATCATACCCTCACGATCATTGCTGGCATTCCTCCTTTAATTTAGGCAGGATACGGTACATAACGATATAATTTCACAGATACAGGGATACGTATGACCGATTCATGGGATGAGCGACGCCAGGCACAGGAAGAGAGCTACTTCGACAGAGCTAACAAGGAGTCACTTGCTCGCCTCGCACGCAAGCAAGAGCAGCCTGCCCGATTGAGTCCTACCACCGGAAAGCCCATGGAACAGATCGTTGCGTTCGGCGCTATAGTCGATCGCTGCACGACCTCTGGTGGAATTTGGCTTGATGCGGGAGAGCTTGACGAGATCCTCGCCGCAGCCAAAGAGAGCACACATTCGTTGAAAGATTTCATCGGCGCCCTTCCCACACTCAAGCCATCGGAGAGCCCAGTTCACGAAGGCCTCCCAAGCCCGATCAACGGCAAACCGATGAGCGTAGAGAAGGTTCTTGGCATCTCGATCGCTCGCTGTTCGGAGAGCGGAGGAATCTGGCTCGATGCTCGCGAATTGGATCGTTTAATCTCCTCATCGCATCAATCGCTCGGCAGTTCGATCAAGGAGTTCTTCGCCCTCGTTCTCGGCAAGAATTAGCCCCACTCAAGAGGCACATGAGGGGTTCCCCATGTGCCTCAATTTAAGATCTTTTCAATTCGATACCAGTAGAAGTGGTTTCCAAACCGCATGGACCATGGGTTGCGCGCTCGCCACGC
>JAIXQT010000049.1 GCA_027485595.1 Pseudomonadota bacterium
CCTCCTCCGGGGTTTAGAACTCTCGGTGGTCGCCGTATCATTAAAAAAAAAAGAAGGCTCTGTACGAGGCGAAGGCTTTGTACCTTCGGTGGTGCTGGTCACCGGTGGTGGCGGAGATTGTGGGGCTTCCTCCCAGTCCACGTCCGCGTCTTCCGACTCTAGAGCCCACCGGTCCGAATTATAGACTCTCTTTGTGCCCTGCATTTCTGATGTAGACGAGGGTGTCACTGGTTAGAAATAAGAAACGAAACCGCGTTTGGTTTGTGTTTGCTTTGCAAGCTGTGTGTGTATGCACTCATTTAACCGCCAAAGCCGTACAGGGTCTTGCCCTGGCGCTTGAGTGCGTAGACCACATCGAGCGCGGTCACGGTCTTGCGCCGGGCATGCTCGGTGTAGGTGACCGAGTCACGAATCACATTCTCAAGAAAGATCTTGAGCACACCACGGGTCTCCTCGTAAATGAGCCCGGAAATGCGCTTGACGCCACCACGCCGTGCCAGACGACGGATCGCCGGCTTGGTGATGCCCTGGATATTGTCACGGAGTACCTTGCGGTGCCTCTTGGCACCTCCTTTCCCCAGACCTTTACCGCCTTTTCCTTTTCCTGACATTTTTGCACTGAATGCTTTACCAAGAAGGGACAGAGAATTTTTTGCGTTTTTGTGCTGTTGGAGACGCACGGCACCTTTTGCGCACCTCTTGTTTTTTTTTCTTGGTTTGGTACTCAAACAAGGAGGGTATGGGACACTATCAACACGAACCGGTCGATCGACTGAAGGCCTTTACAGACCGGTGGGAGAAGATGCTATCGGCGACCACCGCTTACAAGCGCGGAGAAGCATCGCAAGAGCAGGTGTCTGCGGTAGTGGAGGATTGTATGAACCAGAAACGTCTGGACGATGAAAGGATGGAGAATTACATCCGCCACAAGGCCAAGGAGTATCTGGGGACCGATGAGTTTCTGAGTTACAATTGTAAAAAGAAGGACAAGGCGGGCAAGAAGTCCTCGGCTCCAGTCGACCCTCTACTCGAAGCGGAGAAGGAGAAGAAGATGGAGAAAGAACTCCTGCGCATGGACCGGGCACTCGAATCGTTTATGAGCATGGAGGAAGCGCAAGAACTGGCCCAGAGTCCCAGTGATCCTACAGTGACTCATACTTCATAATAATCTAGACCTCTGAGCAGACAGACATGGATACCGACACACGTGGAAACACAAGTGTAGATAGACCCTCGCTTCCGAGGATGTACATGAGGGAGGTGTTTGAGGCTTTTGTACTCATCCTCATCCTGGCGCTCATCTCGGAAAAGCAGGTGGACGTGTGGAAATTTACCAAGATTGCACTCTTGGTGGGCTTGATTACGACTGCGGTGCAGTGGTACGACCCAGGAATGTTTAGTGATTTGCGCAAGGGGATGAACGTGTCGGTAGGCAGTAACCTGCTGAGTGGTATTTGAGGAGCTACTTTTATCTCCCGTATAAGGGTAATAGAGATATCGGCTGAATGCGCGTCGTTGCGTGGGCTCTCGGGCTGCTCGCGACCGTCACCACTGCCTATCACACCAAGGAGGCTCACTTGTTTTCCGACGACGGCACCAAACTCTGCATCCGTGGGGCGTCGTGGTTCGGGTTTGAGACCCAGGATTTTGTCATTAACGGGTTGCATGCCCACCCGATGGACTTTTACGTGAAGCTCCTGGCCAACGAGGGGATCAATGCCCTGCGGGTCCCGGTCAGTGCGGAGTGGCTGCTCTACAATGAAGGGTTGTATCCCTATGAGGGGTTTGTCGCGGCGGATCCGGACAACCAGCACAAGACATCCCTTCAGATCCTAGACCATTTATTTGACAAGGCTTCGGGCTCCAACATTCTGATTCTGCTCGATATGCACCGGCTTCACAAGGAGTACATCTCCGAGCTGTGGTACAGCCCGTACGATGGCACGTTTACCGAGGACGATTACTTTGCCGCATGGTACAAGCTGCTGGATCGCTACGGCAACCACTCGGCACTCCTAGGTATCGACCTGCTCAACGAGCCTCACGGGAGAGCCACGTGGGGTGACGACGTGCCCTCGACCGACTGGAGGCGCTTTGCCGAGCACGCTCTCGACACTCTCGAGAAGCGGTACCCGGGCAATCGGTGGATCTATCTCGTGGAGGGGATCAACTGGGGTGTGGATCTGTCAAGGGCTGGTGACACACCGGTCCGCCCGCCTGCCTCGGCAAAAGACCGTGTGATCTACAGCGCTCACACGTACGGAAAGAGTGTGGTGGCATCGACGGACCCTGATAACGTGGCCGTCCTCGAAGACGGTTGGTACCGCAACTTTGGGTACCTGCGCGATCGGGGCCTCCAAGTGATTGTCGGAGAGTGGGGTGGGAAGGTGTACCTTGATGCGCAGTGGATGAATCACTTTGCCGACTATGTCATTGAGCACGATATGCGGGATAACTTCTTTTGGTCCCTTGGACCGAATAGCGGCGATGTGGCCGGCTACTTGCTGGACGATTGGACTACCATTGATGACTTTAAGCGCGTGGTGGTGAGTCGTATCTGCGCGGTACCCGTGCCAACGCCGTGGAAGACCCTGAGTACTAACACTACGAGGCTCCGAGGCCGATAATATTGGGAGGCAGTGGGCATAAACTAGGATCGATAGTACTCTGCGGCTCCTTGTCCGTGCCCGTGTAGGCCCACTGGTGTAGCTTGGCGACAATGTCGGGGAGAGACACGCTCGCCCAGGGTCGTACCCACACAAACACCGAGGGTTCCGGGTCCCCGGTAAGCACCACCATGGTGGAATCGTTGAAGTAGCGCACCGTGTACACGTACGTCACGTTGGTAACGAGGGAACGCAGCGTGCGCCGGTCTGTGCTGTAGCTTATGT
Source organism: Pseudomonadota bacterium (assembly GCA_027485595.1). Taxonomy (GTDB): domain Bacteria; phylum Bdellovibrionota_C; class UBA2361; order UBA2361; family OMII01; genus OMII01. Next base: position 2,892 of record JAIXQT010000049.1, read on the forward strand.
GCACGACGTTCTTGTGGGGTAGGTAAGTGAGCTGCTGGGCCGGGAAGATCGTGAGAGCCGATAGGCCGTGTACGTTGGCGGTCTTGATCATCCACCACTGATCCTTATCCCTAGGGATCATTTCGACCTGTACGCATTTCCAATCGACTTCGGTCGTCTGCTGCACGTAGTTGTTGCTGAGGGGTTGGATCCACGGACCTGCGATCTCGAAGCCCCGTACCAAGCAGGAGGCCAAAATCGTGGTGAGAAGACCCAACAGTTTCATAATGTCTCTAGTCTTGAAAGAAAATAAGAGCGACGATTCGTTAGCTTGAGTCTACCGCAAAAAATAATATTGGCCAGAGGACAAATTCGTAGGCGATTCATCACATGTATTCTCAATCATACACGAGCTACGATCCGGCCTACCGCTCGTACCGGTCCCGGGCCCCTCCTTCTTCTCGTGGCTATGAGCCCTCGGGGACGACTCAGAAGCCTTGCAGCCGGTCTGCTGGTGACACTGGCTACGCAGACTTCCGCGGCCTGACCTCGGTGTCCATCGACCCGAAGTCGTTTGCACACGACGCACCGACGGAGCGGCTGCCGGAAGACAAGAGCATTACGGACTACCTTGCCAGCGGCAGCACCAAGACCAAGACCGATCTAGAGGCGGCCAGTGAGGTCGTGAAAGCCGGGCTTTACGTGGATTGGTACAAAGCCAACGCACTCCATGAACGGTACAACCAGACCATCCTGATCCACAACGGACTCCGGTCCGCAACCGTGGTGGCCCTCGTGCACAACATCTTGCCAGTAACCGGTCCTCCGGCCGTAGCTGGCACTGTGGGTGCGGCCGCCGAGACGCTCCGTCGTGCCTACAACACGATCCTCGGCAAGAAATCCCCTTTTTGCGCGGTGAAGGTCCAGGTCGCTCTCAAGGAGCTTTTTGAGCATCCCTTTTCGGCGATCGTGTACGGGATAAGGCACCCCGACGAGAAGATTACCCCTGTCAAGACCTACCTGTACTCGGAAAAGAAGGAGTTCCGCGTGGCCCTCGCCAAACTCAAACCCATCTGGGATCCTGTCCTGCCGCTCATCTTGGTGGACCCGGATGACACCTGTGCGACGCGGACCAACGATCCCAAGTGCCATGACACGGCGTGGCTGTGCGGGATGGAGGACAAGTTCAAGGATTTTGAGAAATCACTCCGCATCCCTTCGGAAGAGCACCAACTGGCCATCTTTCCTTACTTTATGAGCAAGTACAAGACCGCGGCATCTGCTGGTGTAGCGTCAAGCTTTGTCGTCGCGTCCAGCTGCAGCCCATGTGAACAAATCAGTCACACCCGGGCACTGACATTCCTGGCTGGCGGCACCAGTGTCGAGCTGTTGATCATGCAGCACGGTTTCATGTACTTTTTGTGCTGGCTGAGCGGCCTGAATACAAAGTTAGATGCGCCCGCAGAAAAACTAACGGGCGCAATGGTGGAAAAGTGGAACATGTGCCTCTACGGGACCAAGGAAATCAAGGTAAAAACCGTCCCTGCGGATAAGTACTTGGAGCCTCAGGATACTTTCAAGGACACAGGCGAAAGCGACCAGGACGTGCTGCGCATGGCGTACGGCCGCGAGCTGTGGATAGCGCTATGGACATTCAAGAAACTCCTCGAAGAGGCGTGGAAGACGGAGTACCCTGACAACAATACCGAAGAGAAGTGCCTGGGCACGCTCCTGTGCCTCAAGCAAGACCTGTTCAAGTGCCTGGAGAAGTGGGTTGAGGAGGTGGATAACCCGAAAAAAGGCGCGGCCGATGAACACTACGTGCTAACAAAGACTGACCGGACCAAGGAGGTCATTGACGAGTGCGAGCTGGTGCGCTTCAAGACCAAGATGAGTCACGCCACGTCCAAGTTCTGCGAGTTTATCGACCGTTGCCAGGAGGCGATCGATGTCGGCTTTATCAACGAGGTGAGCGCCACGCGCAAGTTTGTGAATGTGTTTTGCAAACTGACGACCAAGGTGGTGCCCTGGTTCTACGCGGCCACCGAGGGTCTTGACAGCCTGTACCTGGGCGTCAAGCTCGCCACGGAACGCCACGACACGCCCTGTGTGGGTCGCATCACGATTAGCAGCCCGCTGATTATCCGCCAGCAGATTATCCGTGAGCTTATTGGTGTGAGCCCCGAGGTGTTTTCGGGCAACTCGGCGGTGCCGAACGAGGAGCAGATCCAGCGGCTGATTGCGTCGGGTTCCGATAGCGATGCGGCAACGCTGGCCAAGCAGTACTGGGCGATCCAGACCACACTGGAGGTAGCCAAGCGCCGGGCGGATGCCGACGTGTGCCTGAACGCGGTGTGCGATGCCGAGGCCGAGTACTCGGACCTCTTGACGTGGGCGAGCAACAAACAGATTATCGATACGAGTGCCAAGGCGTTGATCGGTCGGTGGGTGTTTGGGGTCCTGAACGAGTTCAAGGCCAAGCTGGGCCAGACGGATGGTAAGATTGTCGAGGGTGCGCTCAAGAAGCGCAAGGAGACGGACAAGCGTTTGAGGGGACTGGCCAAGGGAGCGATTGAAGGTCTGCGGACGTGCATGGAGACGCTGACGGAGATCCTGCTGATTGTTGGTGAGAATGCTCTTTTGGACGATGTCATTTCGAGCAAGAACGAGGACGTGGCCAAGGGTCTGAATGCGCTGGTGGCGGCAAAGAACGACAAGAACCAGGCGGTCCACTGCACGCTCTCCAAGTCGGTGCGTTGCGGCGAGGCCCTGGCGCTCGGTGCGGCCGAGACCCTGGGTCGTATCGCCAAGTCGCTCAAGAAGGCACCCGAAGGGCCCGCTCGTCGGAGTGCGACCTTTGATATGGAGGCTTATCCCTACTCGCAGTTTGCGATCCCCGGTGCGATCGATCAGCAGATGTGGGTTCCCTTCTACTCGACGGAGGGCCCGGGCTACTGGAAGCTCTAAATGAATCGAATTCAATTAATTATTAATTGTACATGTCGTCGAGGGCTTCGGAGAGCGCCGTGCCTTCCGTGGCATCGTCGGCGACTATATCGGAAGCCGTGGTTGGTGCGGGGTTGTTGGTGGTGCTGTTCACTGCGGATCCTTTGAGCGTCTTTTTGACGAGGCACTTGTAGTACTGGCAGTTCTTGGTGCGCTCGTCTTTGAGCGTTTCCAAAAAGGTGGTGATCTGCTCTTCGGGGATGCGAAAGTACTCCTTGATACGGGTCATGATGACCTTGCTCGTAGTAGTAGGCAAACGTTTCTTGTCCTGGACCGAAAGGACAAAGCCGCAGGAGCTGCAGCTGTCAATGTTGGAGGTTTCCATGTACTCGAGGATCCTGTCCTGAGACTCTTTTATGAGCTGGTTGGTCTGTTTAAGGTGCGCCTTGATGCGCGCGAGTTCTTCCTGGAGGTGGAAGAAATTCTGGACTTCACTTTGGAGGAGGGGAATAACAGACATGAAGTGAACTGAAGTGAACTGAAGTTTTAATCGGTGGATTTGTTAAAAGGAGTAGATCATAAAAATTCATGCGCGGCCTGACGCTTCTTTCCCGTGCCCTAGGTTGTGTCGCCCTCGTTGCGAGTGCCATGGGTGTCCGTGATGCCTTTGCTTCGCTGCTGTGCCAACGTCCTGTGCGCTACCTGAGCAAGGTGTCGCAAAAATCCTTGTTGGTCAAAGCTTACCCAAACACACCGCGACCGACCATCGAGCATGTGGTTCCGCAATCCTACACGAAAAAGGCCGGGTTGGCCGGCACGCTCAGTCGAGATATGCACAACCTCGTGTTGGTCAAAGATATTCTGAACCAACACCGGTCCAACTATCGGCTGACAATCCAGACGGAGGCTGTCAACTGGACGACCGTCGAACCGGGTGCTTTCAAGTCGACGGTGCACGGGCTATTTGTGCCACCGATCCACATGCGGGGTCCTATGGCTCGTGCCGTAGGCTACGTCGCTCTAGCGTACCCGGAGATGAGGCGCACCCTGTTCCAGCACGTGCTGGATCCTTGTCACTTGCTCGTATGGCACACGCTCTACCCACCGACAATGACGGAGTTGTGGCTGCATGACAAGATTGCGCAGCAGCAAGACAGTCGGAACGCGTTTGTGACTCACCCCGAACGTGCTACCCTCGTCTTTCGGCAGACTTGTTTGAAGCGTTTCTCGTTATGAGTACGAGTCCTGGGAAGCGCGCGAGGGAGGGTCCCGACGTCGTCAAGGGTCCCGACGTCGTCAAGGGTCCCGACGTCGTCGACCTGGAGACCGTCTGTTGCGTGGATGACATTCTGTTCCACTTGGTGTCTTACTTGCCACGACCCGGGAATGCACTCGTGCGTCTATCGGGGGTCACCAAATCCATGAGGCGTTCGGCCATAGGGGTTCTCGAGAAGCGGCGGGTGGAGGTGTACTGGAGCCGCTCGAAACTTCCTCCGTGCTTCTGGGGTATCCGTGGTCCTCTTGTGAGCCACAACCCGCACCACCTCAACGGCACCCTGTGGACCGACCCGGATCTGTGCTTCCCGCGTTTGGAAGACCTCCACCTGTGCACCCGTGTGGCGGTGTGGTCTAGGCGTTTGCCCTGGGATCCACCGCCGCCGACCGAACTGTCCTTTGTAAAAGACTTGATATGGAAGCTTGTCAAGGGCAACCTGCCAAGACTCGAGCGTCTTACACTCCCCGTGGCAAACGATCACCTCTTGGATTCGCTCCTCGACGAGATACCTCGCCACCTGTCAAGCTTGAACGTGATTCCACTGTTTGGCATCGATACAAGGCACCACGTCAAGAGCTACCTTCGCCTGGGATTGCAGCTCGAGGTCTTTTCTCCCCTCTTCCGTGACGATCAGTGTTCGCATGCGACACTGGCCTACTTTCTAGAGAGGGGGCTTTCTTACAAGGGCGACATCAGGATGCGGTTATACGAAGTGACCAGGGACACGACCGACCTCTTCCTTCTCGCGCTCGACAAGGGTTTGTTCTTTCAAGCGCGGCAGATCAGCATGCACCTGGCCACGTCCCGGTACCGGGAGATCATCAAGATGGTGGTGCAACGGACGTCGCCTCGTTGCAGAGTAGTGCTTAACGTATCGTGGTACCACTGGTTTGATGACAATGACGAGAGGCACTCTGTGAGGTGGTGCCAGGACGTAGGGTCGTCGGCGCCTCAGAATTGGGTTGTGGGTGTAAATTGTAAACAAGTGTTCCCGTTGACCCTGAAGCCTCGTCTTGTGATTGTGTAGTGCAATAAATTCTAACGGACTTTCTTAAAAGTCTTTCGTCCAAGTAACCGAAAATCAACAATGAACCCTGTGCTCCTTAACGTGCTTCTGTCCTGTATTGGTCAGAGAAAGCAGTACGGTAGACCTCCA
>JAIXQT010000190.1 GCA_027485595.1 Pseudomonadota bacterium
GGTCACCGTGAGTTGCTTCCCACGTCGCGCGAGAGAACGTCAGTATGGAGGTCAGGGTGCCGTTCTGCTTGGGATCGTTCATAAGCGATGAAGCCAACTCTCTAAAACGTTTGGGCAAATGATAGCAAAAGCGACCTCATGTGTCTCGGTGTGGGCGGTAAACGGGTCATCTAGCCGACAAAAGCCCGTTTCCCCACGATAGTTTGATGCGGATGGTGTTCAGGAAGGCCGGGGTATACGGAGCTGAGAGGACCAAACCCCGAAGATTGGCTTGAATTAAACCGACGTTTCCGATTTTGGCGGGCTCGGCACCGGTCTGAGCGAATGGAATACGCACAACGAGGCCAGAATCACCAGCACATTGGTCATGAGCAGATGGGTTAGCTTCAGCCACACCGGAGCTAAGAGTGAGAGGGTCGCTACACCTATGACAAGAGCGACGACGAGTCCGATCGAGAAGCGCTTGAACCATAGAGTTTGGGAGGAATCAGGTGTTGAGATCCCAGGCAGTCTTGCAAAGAGCAGCATCGCGACGGGAAGGGCGAGCGCGATGAGTGGATGCAGAATGCGGAGGCGCACCGCTGGATGGGAATCCGGCGCGAGATCGTGGGTCAATCCTCGCAGGAGGGATTCGGATGGCATCAGGTGTGAGCCTAGTGCCGCGATAGCCCCCGTGATGAGCACGACTGTAAGCCCAGTAAGGTACAAAGCCCCGCGAGCTTTGACCTCTCGAGAGAGGGTGCGACGAGGGAGTTCTCCGTATCGAACACTCTCGGCCGTCATAACACCCGAGAAGAGAAGAAGGGATGTGTTGACCAGGTGTAGGGGCATGACTATGAGGCGAGAGAGGTCCTCACTTTCATTAACAAGCCCAGATGTCACGAGTTGGCGTCCGATGAGGGCCTCAGTAATCGTGAATAGGAGTGTCATACCTGCCCAGAATCGAGCCGGATGGTGGTGAGCAAAATATCTGCGAGAGAGCCAGATCTGAATTAGAATGAGCACTCCATAGAGAGCGGTTGAGATTCGATGGGAGTACTCCACCCATGTTTTTGCGACACGCTCGACGGGAATTACCTCCCCATTGCACAGCGGCCAATGATCACCACATCCATCTCCTGAACCGGAGAGGCGAACCCACGCGCCCCATAGGATAATGATCACGGTGTATGCCACGAGTGCCCATGAGCCGATGTAGAGAGAGCGATACGCACGAGGTGAGTTCACAGCAGACATCCTTACAGAAGGCGTTTAGCCTCCGCCGGCATCGCGAGCCATGAACGCTGCGATTGAACGGAGTTGGCGGCCATCGAACGGATTAGGGAGTCCGCCTCACTTAAGGTTACAACCTGCCCGTTGTCGAGCTGTACGAGCATCGATTGTTTTGAGTCCCCGGCGTGCACGTCCGCGGTCGTAATTTCATGGAGGTAGTATCGTGGATCCATGTGGAGGGATTCGAGCGCTTTTGTTGCTTCAGTAATCATCTGTGATCGACCGGATGAACCCATTACACGGACGGTCTTGAAAAGTCTTCGGTGCAGGATTCGATCGCTGAGGTCCCTTAAGATCGGATCTCGCGATCGGCTCCAGCGAGCCATGTGGTAACGCCACCACGATTCCCTCATCTCGAACATAGTGTCGAGCGTTAAGTCCTTGGCGGATGTGGCCGCAAGGGCTCTTTGCATGACTTCATCCGCGAACTCAAGTTGCGCGCCGAGATCACGGGCTCGCTGCACGACTGCCTTGTTGATCATATCAGCCGCGAGAAGTACACGATGTTGGTATATCTGCCTATACATCGCGTGGCGTGACACCATGAAGTGCAACATCGCGTCGAGTCGGTTCTCCATGAGTGCTAGTTGCTTGTCCTTGGTAATCAGAATGGATTCGACGAGCGCCGGAATGTTGTACTTGCCGTAGCTCACACCCGCGAGGACGCTGTCGACCGTTGACCAGTTTCCGCGGTCAACATTCCATCCTCCTCCCGAGATGATCTGCCATGTCCAAGGCGGAACGGAGTCGGATTCCTCCAGGATATTGAGCACCGTCCGAGCGAGATGTGGGTCGAAGGCGTTGAGGAGCGATGCTATCTCGGTATCTTGAGTAAGGACGACCTCGGCGAGTTCCTCGTGAAGATCCGGTTGGCCTGGAAACCAGGTTTTGAACGCGGTGTGGGAGCCCGGAGCGAGATGTCCGATATCGTGAAGAAGAGCAGCCACCAGAATAGCCGGACGGTACGCCGCGACATCCTCGGGAAAGTTTTTGCTTAGTTTGCTGAGCGCGAGTTTCGCGAGGTAGGCAACCCCAAGACAATGCCCGAAACGAGAGTGCTCCGAGAACATGTACACCAATTTGGTATTCGCGGTTTGGCTGATGTCTCGTAGACGTTGAAACCACCGGCTGTCTATCAGGTTGAGAATAAGATGCTCAGCTGGATCGTTCTTGGAGAACGAAACGGATTGGTGAACGACGTCTGCGAAGGTGATGTCACTCATACGGTATGCCCTGAGGGAAGGTGATGTGGAATTGGATGTTGAGCGATGACGGTTATACCAAAGCTTGGAAGTCCTTCAAGGAGATGTTTTGAGGAGGTGAGGAGCTCCACGTGAGTAACCCCGAGGTCCCGCAGTATCTGTGCTCCAACGCCATATTCTCTCATAATCGTCGCTGAGTGCGACGGGGATGGATCCTGCAGCTGTTGTATGGAGCTTCCTTTCGGATCCATAAACGGCCGTCGGAGATAGAGCAATACGCCCCGCCCGCGCTCCCCAACCTCTTTGAGCGCGTTTTGAAGATGAGAGCGGGTCGCTGGCGACGAGCCTCCAAATACATCCGGCACGGTGTGTTCCGCTTGAACTCGCACCAAGACCGGGTCCTCTCCACGAACTACGCCTTTCACGAGGGCGACGTGTTCGATATCGCTGATGTGAGATCGGTACACGATGGCTGTAACCTCGCCGGCCAGTGTTGTAGGGAGCATCGCTTCGGCCACTCGCTGAACAAGTGGCTCTTGTTGTAATCGATGGCGGATGAGTTCCGACAAGGTGATGAGAGGAAGATTCTCTTTGATAGCGAGAGTTTCAGCTTGCTGTTCGCTCATGAGGTCTCCGCGCTCGTCGAGGAGATCAACGAAAAGCGCCGCATCGGTTGCTCCAATCATCTTTACGATATCAAGTGCCCCCTCCGGGATTGCGGTTTTAACGAGCACGCCTCCGGAGCGAGTCTCCACGGGAAAGATATGTCCCGGTTTTACGAGCGCGCGAGGCTGAGCTATCGGCGCGCCGAGTATTTGAAGGGTCTTCGCTCTGTCCGCCGCACTAATTCCGGTCGTTATGTCCTCTCGTGCTTCAACAGAGACGTACTGAAGGGTCGGATATGTTTGAAGAGATGGTCGATCGCATGTAGATGGTCGCGCCATACTCGAGAGCATGAAAGCGGCTGCTCTTTCCGGTGAGATCGCCACAAGGGTAAGTCCTCCCGAGATCGTAAGAATTCTATTTACGTGTTCGGCGGATATCTGTTCTGCCGGAGCGATGAGCGCGGCCCTCGATGCACTGAGGTCGTCAACGAGGACGGCGAGTTTTGAGTGAGAAAATGCGGTGAGGAATTGGGGAAACCGACTCATAGGGGGATTACACCAGACTTCCCCCTGAGTGTCACGAAGGGCGACTCATCTGGAGAATAGGGGGTGGCGCGCCTCCAGGCGTTCTCTAAGCCGTTGAAAGAATGAGATTTTGAGAGGGGTATAATAGTTCTCAAGAATCCCTACTGCCTTTCCGAAACTATATTTGAACGAGGAGGGCCACGAGGCTCATTCGTTCTTCTCGTAACTCTAGCAGTTCTGAAGTGGTGGTAACATGAAAACGGAAGTTCTTGAGGCAAACCTATCTTCTCCTGAGGAGTTGGATAGATCGATTATTCGTGCGCGGCGGACAGCTTTTGTCGCGCGATTTATTGTTCTCCGGGAGGGGAAGCGCACAAAGGCGCACCGGGTCATAGAGATGATGGAGTGGGATGATCTCACAACCGTCGAGGACCTTGCCCACCGGTTTCGGGTGGCGTTTGAGGAGAACGGTGACAACATGTTCCCCGTGGACCGCGATCTACGTAGAGCGGTGGCGCACTCATTTCGCTCGATTAAATTTTTTGTAAGTGAGTACGCTACGCGTGCCA
>JAIXQT010000114.1 GCA_027485595.1 Pseudomonadota bacterium
GCCCAGGGGATTTTTGAGATGGCTTCTAGCAGGGTGGTGGCTGAGGAACCCGAACAGATGTCGGCGGGCATCCGTCACCCCCTGATACGGCCTGCCGGTCCTACCTTTCGAGCGCCACCGCTTTTCGGTGAAGCCAGTTCTCAAGATTGGTATACCCATCACCGTTCGAGTCCTTAAATGGATAGCGAGGAATGGCTAGGGGCGCAGTCGTTCTGGTTGAGAGGGAGAGTTTTCCGGTCGGACGCGGGCATCCTTCTGTGCAGTCCTTGAGGGTGCCTGAGTGCAGCTTAACTTCACGAATGATGCGGGCATCATGGGGGGCCCGGTTGACCGGCCTGCTCCCGGCTGATGAGAGGACACGATGGACGGTCTCGCCTACCGGCCTTACGGTTGAGAGCGCCGAGGAGAGTGGCGGCTCAGCGGTTTTCTCCACGTTGCGGGGGACGTCGTTCGTTGGCGACAGCGTAGCGGTGAGGGGAGAGGAGGGGCCGACATTATCGCGTGTGAAGATGCGGCTCCGACCGTCGATCTTTTTCGCGTAGATCGGTGGAAGGAGGACCGAGGTGGGAGCTGGACGGTACACATTCCCGACAAATGAGAGGAGGATTGGCTCGTTGCGGTCCGTGTTATTAGAGAGGTTGCAGAGCGACCATCCCCCCTTAGTGCCCCAGCCATAGACGAGATTATTGATGAATTCGACCGACGTTCCTGGTTTGAGGTAAGGATTTCGCTCTTCATTAAACGCGATCAAATTGTCTCGAATCGTGATGTTCTTTGAGCCATCGCCCACCATGATCCCTTTGCTGTGGGGCCCTTTTGGATGAATGGAGTCGTGAAGACCCTCAGCGATAATCGAGTTCGCGACCGTGACATCTCGTGTACGTGGGTATGCCGTGGAGAGATTCTCATCGATCGCCCATGTCAACGATACATGATCGATCACAACGTGGTGTGCCGAGCGAGGTGGAATCGCGCCGATAGATATTCCGTCGCGCTCCGAGGGTTTCTCGCCGCGTTGGCTATCCCCAGGACGTATCGAGATGTGTTGTACAAGCACGTTGTGGGTCGCAATGTCGAGCCCTGCGTTGGTAAGGGTAATTCCGGGGGAAGGCGCGGTTTGACCCGCGATCGTGATGAACGGCGATGAGATCCGTATCCGGCTGGAGAGCTGGATCACGCCGCCCACCTCGAACACACAGGTGCGTGGGCGTCGAGCTTCCGCGCACCCGCGGAGGCTCCCTCTGCCTCGGTCTGCAAGATTTGTCACCCTGTATATCTTGGATCTGGGGACCTTGAGGTGGCGACCGCTACCAGCAACTGTGGAGGTGCCGAACCCTGAAAGGTTTGGAACGATGCTTGGCCGCGGTCGCGCTTCGGCAGTCGCGATGGAGATCAGCGCTCCAAGCGATAGGAGAAATACTAGGGCATGAAGCCGACGCACAGCGCGCGCATCCAGCAGGTGGGGCGACATAAGGGGATAATAGCGTTGGGCATGCCGTGTGAGCGGTGACGCCGATCAGGGCACTCTGCTAGGGGCTCTGTCGAGGAGATTATGTTTTTCCGTCGTGACTCAGAGAGACTCCGCGCGCCCGTTGGGACGACGTTCCGTCGGGAGGTAAAGAGCCTTTCTGGTCAAAACGCTAGCCAACCTGACTCAGCTTCTTCGTCTTAGCGCTCTTGCGGACCGAAGCCGAGGATGTCGCAGCTTCCGCGTCAAGTCGTTGTTGAACCAGCTTCTGAGCTCTCGAGAATGAGGTCACGGCTACGGTGTTTTCACGGTCGCCACCATATTTGTCCCAGAGCTTGTCGGTCCGTTTGTCGAGCTGAGCGAGACGGAAGGCTGTGTCTTTAATCTTTTTCGCCTCATCGGCCGGGATGATGATCGAATTCTTGCCGAAGAATTCGTCCATCACGTCGTTCGCGGCGCGTTCCGCCGAGGCCTCTTTGTACTCCCCCTTTGGCTTATCGGTTATCGAGAACTTGAACAGGGTTTTCCAGTCGTTCGCGTCCCGATCACCATACTTCTGTTTGATCTGGTGAACGACCAGGGCGGCATAAAGTTCCTCCTCACTAACCTTGCTCGTCTTGTATTTATTGCCTAGCAGGCTCTCAAGGGTCTTTCCAAATTCATTTGGTGCCTCCTCAACCGGGGCAACCGTTGGCCTAGAGGGTCTTCGTGAAGGAGTTGAGGGTCTTGCAGGGGTTGTTGGCGTCGTCGGCTGGGGCGGAGTTGTCGCAGGAGGAGCCGGTTTTCGCGGTCTTAAGAGGTCTGGAATTCTAAATTTCATACTGAGCACTCTTGAGCAGACATGGGTACGTCGAACTTCCCAAGTAATTCAGCAAGAGGTGTACCAACACGGTCGGTGCCACTAGCAGGGTGGTGAAAAATGATTTCCTGTTGCGCATTTCGATGGTTTGGCTCCAACCTCGTTCGAGCCAACGAAAAAATCCTCAACGTATCTCAGTGGATACGCCTCCGGTTTTTTCGTCGTCTCCGCCTCGTTTCGCCGAAACCCTCACAATGCTCGCGACGGAACCATTTTTCACCACCCTGCTAGGGGCAGCTGTAGACCGAGCCGGGGAGGGCGTCGACGATCCGGCTAAATTTGGCTATCTCGCTCGGGATGCGCTTCTTCACCCGACGGAGTCCTGATGGAAGGTATTTGGGGAAAATGAATGCAAAGTCTCTCTTAATAGAGGTTTTATTGAGTTGCTTGATCGAGCAGTTGCTCGGTACGTCTGCGCTCCCACACGATTGAAGGTTAGGGCCGGCCAGCTTCACCGTGCTCCTCATCTTCGTGAGCGCGAGCGCTCCTCCTTTGAGGAACGGCTCTCGAACGTTTCCTTTCGGTTTCCACTCGCGTCTAGCCGCGGCCTTGAGGCTCTCTTCGGATAGTGAGGCGATCGCCCGTTGCGTCTCTTTGAAGAGCACCGAAAGGTCTACAACTGTGCATGCCGCGTTTGGGGTCGGGGAGGGGGGCGCAGGCGCTCCCTGCTCAGCGCATGGTAGTGGGGAAGGTGGCACCGAGACCGCGGTCGCTAAAAACTCCCAGGTCCCGCTGACTGAGGAGCCAGATTCGAAATGCGAACGAGGAAGGGAAAAACCGTTTCCGCTCTCTCCGGGCGCAAAGATTCCGGCGGGGGCCGCCAATCCCGAGGGTGAGAGAACTCGATTCAGACGGAATAGGGACAGAGGAACGCTAAAAGCGGTTCCTCCGATATTTGAGTATGGGAACCAGAGATGCGGAACGTTGCCCACCATCACCGAGCAGATATCAGGACTTGGAATGATGAGTCGTGTGGCGTCGATGATGACTGTGTGGTCGCGGAAGCCTGCCGCTGTACCGGTAATCGGCGTGAAGGCTACGGCTGGCAAGTCCGTTTCAATCGTCAAGAAGGTACTACTTGGCAGCGCTGCGGAGGCGTATCCGTTTTGGTTCGTGTTAACGTTTTGAGCCCCGATTTTGAGGGGAAGAGATGGAACTGGAGTTAATTCAATCAGAACCTGGACGCTCACAGACGAGACAGAGGGTGTCGGAGATGGGGTTCCCTGTGGAGTGGAAGTTGGAGTTGGTGAGGAGGTGGGCCCTATTGGTGAGCTCTCCGGTGGTGGTGTGAAGGTAGAACCCCCGTTCGGAGTCGCTGTGGGGGTTGAGGTTGTCAGTGGCGTTGGTGTTCGTGTGCTGGTGGGGGTTGGAGAGGGGGAGGGAGCTACCTGGTATGGATCGTAGTTTCCAATACAGAAGAGACGGTAGGACACGGCGCACGAGGTGAGAAATCCCCCGATCCACGCTGAGGACGTTTCGTTCGTGGCGCCGATCGTGCCGTTACCGGAGGTGCTGGTCCAGTTGCTGCACAGCGAGGCGCTTTTGCTTCCGGTCGCCGTGGTCCCGGTGAACACAGAGTCATATCTGATCGCGCCCGTTTCGGTTCCCTTAACCCCGGTGCTGAGCGCTCCGCCGCTCCACAGGGACGCCCGATTCACCGCGATGACTGAACCGTTGATGTTGTAAATCGGGGCTGAGGAGGAAGACTTTCCGGTCAGGCTTGAAGCATCGTAGGTCGAGTCGGAGAGCAGGGGATACCACGTGGTGCCAGCGAGAGCTGGTACAGCGTTGGCGAGGCTTTGGCAGAGCGAGCGAGCGCCCTCTAACCCTCCCAGATTACCGTTTTGTGTTGATGATGTCGCGAAGATGGTAAGCGCTTGTGTCGTAGTCCAAGGGGGGGTGAAATTTGTAGTGGCATAGCCCCCGTCCTCGATTGTCGGAAGGAGAGAGGAGGCTCGTCTGACTTCCTGCCAATTCAGGGATGTCGCTGGAATCTCGACCTGGGAGTATGCTGAACGGTTCAACGAGCATAGGAAGCAAAGTAGCGCGCACCACACGAGCGACATCACTCGACTGCGGTGCGCACGGCGTGTGCGTCTCGTTGTACCTGATTGGAAAGGGGGCTGACCGAGCATTCTACCCACAGGTATCGGCATAATTCCCCGTATAGTTAATTGGAATCACAACCGCATCTGGCGCTCTTGGAACGTTGAGAGAACGTGGTTATATGAGGTAAGTAGTTGATAGTGCGTCTGAGCCGGCCCACGGAGGGCAACCGGCCTCGGCGTGGTCTATGATCCTAGTTTTTGAAAAAAAACTCGGACTCGTCGAGAATATCCCCGGCGTATGTGCGTAATCGATGCTGAAGGCAGGGCCCGTAACGATGGCGGAAAAAATGGCTCGATGGTGGTGCTTGAGCACCGTCACAGGTATACATACACGCCGAGACTCGTGATGATTGAGGAGTAAATCTATGTGTGGAATCGTTGGATATGCGGGTAATCGTGATGCACTCTCAATCATCATCGGAGGGCTTGAGTCGCTTGAGTACCGCGGATACGACTCGGCGGGGGTATCGGTGCTCGATGGTGGCACGATTGACACGACCCGGGCTACCGGAAAGCTCAGTGAGCTGAAGAGGGTGCTCGCCGCAAAGAAGCGGGATGGATCTGCACCCCTTGGGATTGGACACACGCGATGGGCGACCCACGGAAGACCTACTGAGACCAACGCGCATCCCCACTCCGCTGGCCGGGTGAGCCTTATCCACAACGGCATCATCGAGAATTATATCCCGCTCCGAGCGATGCTTGAGGAGAGAGGGTGTGTATTTCTCTCCGAAACAGATACCGAGGTGGCCGCGCATCTGCTCAATACCCTCTTAGCGGACGGTCTGAAGCCTCTCGACGCTATGCGAGCCATGTGTGCCCAGGTGAAGGGAAGTTACGCCTTTCTGGCGATCGACGCGCACCATCCCGATCGAGTGCTGGTCGCTAAGAATTCGACCCCGATCATTATTGGAAGAGGAGAGGGGGAGAACCTTATCGCGAGCGACATACCGGCGGTTCTTCAGCACACGAGGCGGATCGTTGTGCTTGAGGACGGCGATCTCGCTGAAGTTACCGCCTCGTCGGTCTACGTTGAAAACCGCGGGGCAGAGGTCGTTCGTAAGGAGGAGACGATAGCGTGGGACCCTATCACAGCTCAAAAGGGCGGATTCAAGCACTTCATGCTCAAAGAGATTCACGACCAGTCGCGAGTGGTGGGAGATACCCTAAGAGGGCGGATGTCGGAGCACGATGGATCGGTCAAGCTTCCGGAGCTGGAACTCTTGCGGGAGAGGGCGCACTCTCTCAAACGGATCGTCATGGTGGCGTGTGGAACCGCATGGCACGCCTGCTTGGAGGGGAAGTTCTTTATTGAAGAGTTCGCCGGAATCCCCTGTGAAGTTGATTATGCCTCAGAGTTCCGGTACCGCTCCGGCCTTATCGATAACGATACCCTCGTCATCGCGGTGTCTCAGTCGGGGGAGACGCTCGACACTCTTGGAGCCCTTGAGTGCGCGTCTGGTAAGGGACTTACCCTCGCCATCTGTAACGTTGTGGGTGCCTCGATCTGTCGAAAGGCTGACATGGTCCTCTACACGCATGCCGGTCCTGAGATAAGTGTCGCCTCGACGAAGGCCTTCACCACCCAGCTTGTAGCTCTGCAGCTCTTGGCGCTCTTTCTGGCGGAGGCGCGTTCAACGATGCCTGCCGCTGCTCGCCGGAACGTGTTGCGCGCAATGGTTGAGCTCCCGGCTGCCCTCTCACAAACTATCAAGATTGATAGTGAGGTCGCAGCAGTCGCGAAAAAGTTCTTCCAGGCACGAGATTTTCTCTTTCTGGGGCGAGGGCGTTGTTACCCTATTGCGCTTGAGGGGGCTTTGAAGCTCAAGGAGATCTCCTACATCCACGCTGAGGGCTACCCTGCGGGCGAGATGAAGCATGGTCCGATCGCGCTGATCGATGAGAGTATGCCGGTGGTGATGGTCTTGCAGCGAGAGAAGCCGCTCTTTGAGAAGACCCTCTCTAACCTCAAAGAGGTTGAGGCACGAGGTGCCCGGGTAATAGTTGTGACTGACGCTACCGATGAGGATATGCAAGGGATCGTTACTCAGGGAATGATCCGAGTGCCGTTTGTGTCCCACGAGTTGAGTCCGATCTTGCTGAATATCCCTCTGCAGCTCCTGGCGTATCACGTGGCTGTCTTGAATGGCACGGACGTGGACTTGCCCCGAAATCTTGCCAAGAGCGTGACGGTCGAGTAGGGGGCGAGCCCCCTTCATCTGATTTCGTGCGGTGAGACACCCCCTTTCGGTGGGAGCACATCCCCATGGGTTCTAACCCACATCGATTCCTGAAGATTGTCGGAGTCAACTTTAAGCACTTTAAAATAGCTAAAAAAGTTAACGGTTTACCGTTTTTTGTGGATTGACGGATCTCGGTCATACCCTGTAGGGTCGTGGGAGATGGTGGGGCAAAGTGGTATGGCCGCCCATTTGGTTGTAGTTCGGTTAGTTAAGGTTGCAGCGGCAGTTGTAGTTCTCCTTGGCGACGGTGGGTGACTTCATGAACGACAAGCCTCAACAGGACAATCCTGGCGAACGGGAGCATCGTTCGGAGACTAGTCGTGCGTCGAGGCGCCCACTGCACGTCTCGTTTCGCGGCAATTGCGTGCACTGCGTTGATGATAAAGGACGCGTGAGCCTTCCGAGTGAGTTCCGCAAGGTTCTTGGAGAGCGAGAACAGCGAGGGGTAGTTCTGACGAATTACCTATCTGAGGGGGCTCGGTGTATTGAGGGGTTTGGTCTCGACGCGTGGGAAGATTTTGAGGCGAGACTTCGCGATAAGAGTCGGTTCAGCAGCAAGCTGCAGCGCCTTGAAAACTTCTATCTGAGCCGCGCGTCTGAGTGCGCGATTGATAGTAACGGCAGAATTTTGGTTCCGTCATACCTTCGAGCGTATGCCGGCTTGGAGCGGGATGTGGTCTTCACATCTTCAATTCACGGGTTTCGAATGTGGGATAAGCGGGTATGGGATTCGATCTTTGAAGCGTCGGAGCAGGCGCTTTTGGAGAATCCGGACCTCTTCGCTGATGTGGATATATGAGTAGCGCGAAAGTTGGGATTCACGTCCCTATCATGGTGGATGAGGTTATTGAGTCTCTTCAGGCACGGAAAGGGGGCATGTTTCTGGACTGCACCTTCGGCAGCGGTGGGCATACCAAGGCGATCCTCGACGCCAGTCCCGACGCCTGGGTGGTCGCGTTGGATAGGGACCGTCGTGCGATTCAGCGTGGTGAGGCGCTCTCGGCCCAGTACGGTGAGCGTCTTGCGCTTGTCCATGCACCGTTTGCTGACCTTGAGCACGCAGTTTCCTTCAAGGGATTCGATGGGATTCTCGCCGATTTGGGGATGTCGACGGACCAGCTCAAGGAGGGGCGGGGCTTTTCGTTCGCTGACGAAGGGGCTTTTGATATGCGGATGGATGAGGGTTCAGGTATGAGCGCTCAGGAGTTTGTGAACACAGCCGCGGAGAGAGAGCTCTACGTCGCTCTCGCCGAGGGCGGGGTGGGGCAGAATGCCCGAGTTATAGCGAAGATTATCGCCGAGAAGCGCCCATTTCAAAGTGCCCGGGAGCTTGCCGATGTTATCAAGCAGGCCCATGTCGGCAAGAAAAGTGAGTCGAGAGTGCATCCGGCTACGGTTGTGTTTCAGGCGCTCCGAATGAGGATTAATGACGAGATCGGTCAGCTTGAGCACTTCCTGCACGCAGTGCCGAACGTATCTAAGAAGGGCACTCGGTTCGCGGTGATTACCTTTCACTCAATCGAGGACAAAATCGTTACGAATCGTATGCGGAGCTGGGAATCCGCGGGAAGTTATCCAGCGTCGTGGCGTGGCGCGCGCACGGAGACACGCGTTGGTCACGTTGTAAATCGCAAGGCGATCGCGCCGTCTGATGAAGAGATTGAGCGCAATCCGGCATCGCGCAGCGCTCGATTGCGCGTGTTGGAATTTGAAAAAGATTTTTCGAAGTGAGCGGTAAAAAAAATGAGAGTGATGTCACTTTTGGTAGCGACAGAAAACTAATTTGTCTGTACAAAGATTAAAGAGGGTTGGGGTTCTATGGCAGTGTGTTTGCAGTATCAATCGGTTTACGTTAAGCGCGAAGCTACTCGGGTTTCAGGGAAGGTGCAGCTCGTCGGTGCTGTGGTTCTTCTCGCTCTCTTGGGTGCCAAGGTGTGGGCAAAGCTTGAGGCAACTGACCTCGGATACAGCTTGGCTCGTGAACGTCAGAAGACAGTCGCTCTTGATATGGAGCGTCGAGAGCTGGAGCTTCAGCGTTCTGTTTTGATGCGCCCAGATTCATTATCGCGAGCAGCTCGTGACAAGATTGGACTTGGCGAGAACAGCCTCGGGCAGACCCTGAAAGTCGCCTACTAGCTCCTCGTTCAGAAAATTTTAACTTTGCAGTCTGCCGTAGGTGGCTTTTATCTGCGTGTGTTTTGGTGCATTGGCGTCAGAAAGCCACGGTCAAGATTGGTGACACTTCTATGCCAATCTTCGCAGGTGAAGTGAGTTTCTGAATGAGAGACTTGTAAGACGATACTTACATGCCGGACCGGTTATATATTCGATAGAATGGACGGTGCTGTTCCAGAGAAGTAGCTCTTCTCACTAAAGCCTAGCTTTTTTCGTGATGTTTTTGCCTTAGGCCTCCGTGTTTTATGCCTTCGCGCGCAGAGCGTCAGATGTGCAACTCGACCTTCTAATTCTTAGTGTTGTCGATGTAAGTCTCCCCGTAATAATTGATCGCTTTCATTCTCTTTTACCCTTCCCCGGCGCTCGGGGAAGGGGTATTTTAAAACAATAACTTACTCACCCTATCCAGGTGGTGTTGTGGACCTCTACGAGCGGGTTCATAGGATATCGAGCGGGCGAATGTTTCTCAAACGAAAGCAGACCGATTTTCACCTTCCTAAGCCAGAGCCAGTCAACGCCGATATCTTTGGAAGTGGGGATCCGGTGGCAAACTCGGATATCCCTGATCGTGAGTCGTTTTCCGGCTCCTCAGGTCGCCGCGCTCTCATAGGGCGAGACTTTGCCTTTTCTCAGCGCCCTGCGGCGGCCTCCCTCGCCTTAGCCAATCAACGGCCTATGCGCCTTCGGATTATTGGCTTCTTGGCGCTGGCGTGGACAGGACTCCTGCTCTCTCGAATGTGGAGCTTGCAGGTGTCGGATTACGAAACCTGGCAGGATTGGGCGATCAAGCAACACGTCGCCGAGGTCGAGATCGCTGCTGAGCGGGGTCCCGTGCTTGATAGGAACGGTAAGCTCCTGGCGGTGTCGGTGCCCGCTGAGTCGGTGTATGTGCGACCGAAACAGATCAAAGACAAGGATCTCGTCGCTCGTGAGTTAGCGAGCTTGCTCGAAATGAAGCTCGCGACCGTGCGAGAAAAGGTCTCGAGCTCTCAGCCATTTGTGTGGATTAAACGGCAGGTCCCGCGCTACCAAGCTGAGAAGGTAGCTTCTCTCCAGATAGCGGGGGTCGGCACCGTTCTTGAGTCTCGAAGATTCTACCCTTACAACCAAGCGGCGAGCGCGCTGATCGGAAAGGTAGGGGTGGACGGTAAGGGCCTCTCTGGAATTGGGATCTTGTACGCGAAGAAGCCTCACATCGCCCACCTGACAACGAGGGGGGCTCGAGATGCCTTCGGTAAGGTCATTCAAGTGCAACAGCTCGGAGATGAGGGATCGTTTGAGGTGCCTAAGGGTGATGCGTTGCAACTAACGATCGACGCGGATTTGCAGCTCATCATGGACGAGGAGCTCGAGATCGGTCGGAAAGCCGCGAATGCCAAGCAAGCGATGGCTGTTATGATCGATTCCAGCACCGGTGAGGTAATCGCGCTAAGCCAGTCGCCGAGTTTCAATTTTAACAATCCAGCGAATGACTCTAAGAACGCACTGAGGAACCTTCTCGTTGAGGCTGTTTTCGAGCCCGGGTCGACGATGAAGCCGATCGTAGCAGCGGCGGCGATAGATGCTGGGGTTGTTACGCCGTCTGAGCTCATCAACTGTGAAAATGGGCGGTTCAAGTATTCCACGCACACCGTGAAGGACGTTCATCCCTCCGGTACCGTGAGCTTCTATGATGTGGTGGTCCGCTCTTCGAATATCGGTATGACCAAGGTAGGACTACGATTGGGGCCTGATCGTCTTTATCAGTATCTGAAGAGATTTGGATTTGGCACCGATTCAAAGTTGGGTCTGGCGGGCGAATCGGCCGGCATTCTTAGAAACGTGTCAGGGTGGGCTAAGATCGATGTGGCGACACACTCGTTCGGTCAAGGTGTCGCAGTGACTCCGCTGCAGGTTGTTCGAGCGACAGCGGCTTTGGCGAATGGGGGAACGCTCCCAACGCTCTCTGTGGTGATGAACGAAGCGGGAGAGGTTTCAGGACAACGCGTGGTCTCCGAGAAAGCGGCTATCGCGGCCCGCGACATGATGTTCGGTGTCGTCGAGGATGAACACGGAACTGGATCCAACGCGAAAATCGAGGGGCTTCGGGTAGGTGGAAAGACCGGCACGGCGCAGAAAGCCTCTCCGAAGGGGCGTGGGTATATGGCTGGTTCATACGTCGCGTCGTTCGTGGGATTTGCCGATGGTTCTCCTCTCGGGGTCCCTCGCAACCTTACGACGATGGTTATCATCGATGAGCCGAAAGCGAAGAGTATCTATGGTGGAACCCTCGCGGCTCCGGTGTTCAAGAAGGTAATGGAGCGAAGCTTCAAGTTTATGGCGACGAAGAGCCAGCTCCAGAACGCGACCGATTCCGAAGCGCAGATCCCATCCGCGGCTGAGCTTGCTGAGATCGATGGGGAGGTTCTCAAGACCTCACTTGCT
Source organism: Pseudomonadota bacterium (assembly GCA_027485595.1). Lineage (GTDB taxonomy): Bacteria > Bdellovibrionota_C > UBA2361 > UBA2361 > OMII01 > OMII01. Next base: position 11,278 of record JAIXQT010000114.1, read on the forward strand.
CCGTAAGCGCCGAGGGGGAGATGGTACCTCGTATTCAGAAGCCGCTCATCTTGAAAGACCGTGACGTCCAAGTCGAAGCCGTCCAAGCTCTATCGCTGAGTATCTAGGAGTATCGCTGCTTGTGTACTGATTTCGAGCTTGGAAGAAAGCCTTTGCGTAATGGCGAGTCCGTCCTTGAGACATACTTTCTCGCGTTGGTGTATCTGCTCTCGATCCTCTCCGTTGTAGTCATTGCATTGCTTTCATGGGACCTGTTTACCCCTCGTAATGTAGCACTGGGGGCTGCAATAAGTGCGCTCGTGAGTGGATGGCTCCTCAGAAATCACTCCTTCGGTGGACGATTGATGTGGGCTGAGTGGAGCCTTCTCGCAATCGCGGTTCTCACGGTCTCGTTTCGTTCAAATCCGGCTGCGTACCTCAATGGGGGGCAGGACCCTGGGGTGTACTCCGCGATGGCGATTCACTTCGCTCGCACCGGGTCTTTGCGCCTCTCTGATTCGCTCCTTCCCGTTCTTGCAGGGAACGATGAGATTAGGTCCTACTACCTCAAGAGATCGATGCATCGGCTACGCGAAAAACGTCCCGGCACGTGGATCGGAAATATGCTGCCAGGGGCGTACCTCTCAAACCTTGAAAAAAACGAATGGGACTTTCAATTCTATGCACTCCATCCTGCGTGGCTAGCGATCGGTAACTGGTTGTTTGGGCTTCAGGCACAGTCTTGGATCCTCGTGCTCTTTTCAACGCTCTCAGTCATGAGCGCCTACTTCATCACTCGAAGAATTACTGGCGGGTACGCTCCGGGCCTCTGCGCGGCGGTGCTTCTCGCGATCAACCCGGGGCATGCGTACTTCGCGACCGTCCCCGTCTCGGAAACGGTGGCGGGCTTCTTCTTTCTAGCTACGATATATCTTCTTCTCGATAAGCGTTTTCTTGGCTTTCTCGCCCCCCTTACGGCGCTCTTCCTCACCCGGATAACGGGCTTTATTACGGCACCGTTGCTCATGGTGGCTTTGGGATGGATGGCACTTCGCCGCCGCGATCCGCGACCACTATGGGCTGGGTTTGGGGTGCTCTCGCTGTACGCGATGAGCTTCTATTGGGGCCTTGCGTTTTCTCCTCACTATTCCTTTGATATCTATAAAAGTAAGCTCGGGATACACCGTGGTGCGCTCGAATACGCTGGTTTCGTGTTCCTTGGCATCGGTGCCGTGTGGGCCGCTGTCGGATATCTCGTTACACGGCAACGGCAACGGTTCCTCGCAGGATTCAAGTGGGTCTCACGACATCGATACCGCGTGAGCGGGTGTATCGTGATCATCTTGATAGCCACCTGCGCCTACAGAGGCTATGTGTTCGCGTTCACGGACCACTATCAACAACACCGTTGGTACTCCGGACTCTGGAAGATGGCTGGACACGGGTGGTCATCCTTGAGCTATCTCTCCGCGAATACCCTTCGGCTTCTTCTCTCTTCGGTCGGCACCTTAGGTTTCGTCCTCGGCGTAGTAGTAGTCGGAGCGTCTGCCTGTCGTAGGTCGGCGTTGGCCCCCATCGCTATCTTGGCGGTGGGCTTCTCCTTCGCGTTGCTAGTCGGGCAGTTAACGACCCCTACGACGTATTACTTCGCTCGTTATCTTGTGAGTGAATTGGTCCCTCTCGCCTGTATCTGCGCGGTGGTAGCGCTTGAACGCATACGAGGCTCTCTCTCGTCATGTCGCTCCCTCGTGTTGCCTCTGTATGGGGCCTGTGTGCTGGCTTCGGTGTGGCCAGCACTCACAGGAAGGATGTCGGCGACGGAGGGGAAGGGACTCTCTCTCGCCGTCGAGTGCATCAACGAACTGACCGGACCGC